>CAYYCR010000032.1:0-13705 GCA_964470385.1 uncultured Muribaculaceae bacterium
TCAAAATAGAGGAAAACACATTATAACAACAGAATTAGAACATTCATCTGTTGTTGCCCCTCTTCAATATTTAACCGAGTTAGGATTTACAGTAGACTTTGTTCGTCTTGATAAAGAGGGAAGAGTAGATTTAAAACATTTAAAAGAACTGATGAGCGAAGATACTATTTTAGTGACCATTGGTTCAGTTAGTAGTGAACTTGGAATACTACAACCAATTGAAGAAATTGGAAAAATCGTAAAAAGCTATCCAAAATGTTTTTTTCATGTAGATATGACACAAAGTATCGGAAAAGTAAATATTTCACTTGATAATATTGATTTAGTAAGCCTTTCCGCTCATAAATTTTATGGTATGAAAGGAATCGGATTGTTGATAAAAAAAGAAGCGGTTAGTCTAACCCCTTTAATTCATGGAGGAAAAAGTACTACTATATGGAGAAGCGGAACCCCAGCTTTACCACTCATTGTTTCCCTTTCTAAAGCACTTCGTTTAGCCCTTACTAACTTAGAAGAAAAACAGCACATTGTAAAAGAATTAAATCAATACTTAAAAAATGAACTTCTAACAATTGATCATCTACATATTAACAGTACGAAGGAATCGATTCCTCAAATATTAAACTTTAGTGTTCCAGGAATCAAACCTGAAACATTGCAACATTCATTAGAAGAAAAAGAAATCTATATTTCGACCCAAACGGCTTGCTCTAAAGGAGGACCGTCTAAAGCAGTAATGGCAGTAACCCATGACGAAAAATATGCTAAAAGTAGTCTTAGAATTAGTATTTCTCATCTAACAACCGAAGAAGAAATTAGATTTTTTGTAGAAATTTTAAAAGAAACAATTCAAAGGCTTAGGTTGATTCATGAATAAAGAAGTTAAAACTTATCAAGACATCATGGACGTCGAACTTGTTCAATTTGCAAAATTTCAAAATGAAACAATAAAAGGATTTGATCATTATATAGAATTTCATGATTGTGATTTTGAAAAAATTACATTTGCAGAAAACAATTTTGATGGAATAACATTTCAAAATGTGACATTTAAACAATGTAATTTCTCTAATCTTAATATGAATAGTTCAAATTTTATCTGTGTAACATTTGAAAATTGCAATTTAATCGGAACCGATATTAGTAGAAGTACTTTTTTAGAAACCTCTATCAAAAACTCAATGGCAAGTTATAGCAATTTTAATGGAAGTCATTTTAAACGTTGTGTATTTTTAGAAAACGATTTTTTAGAAGCAGGATTTTCAAATTGTAAATTAGAACAAGTAAAATGGAAAGAAAATCGTTTGATCAAAACTGATTTTCATCAAACCAATTTACATAAAACAGATTTTAGAACCAATGAAATTGGTGGAATTATAGTTGGAACAGAAGAGATAAAAGGTCTTATTATTACAAGTAACCAGGCAACCGAATTTTTATTTTTATTAGAATTAAACATTAAGGAGGAGTAAAATGAAAATTATACAAATTAGTGCGATATGGTGTAGTAGCTGTCTAGTAATGAAAAAAGTATGGGATCAATGTAAGGAACAATATAGGGAAATTGAATGGCAACATTTAGACATTGACTTTGATGAAGAAGCTTCTAAATATCAAGTAGGAGATAAAATACCTGTTTTGATATTTGAAAAAGACGGAAAAGAATATTCTAGAATGATTGGAGAACGGAAAAAGGAGGAAGTATTAGAATGGATCAAACAAAACATTCAGTCATAACCAAAATTTTGTTTTTCATTTTACCTCTTTTCTTTGTTTGCCCACTTCAAGGAAAAGCTTTAGAAAATGTAAAACTCTATTTGTTTTATTCAAAATCTTGTCCTCATTGTGCTTTAGAAAAAGAATATTTAAAAGAATTGAATCAGAAATATTCCAATCTAGAAATCGAACAGTTAGAAGTAACTCAAAATGAAGAAAATTCCAATTTATTAAGTCAGGTAAAACAAGCTCTTGGAACGGAAAATAGTTATGTTCCTTATACTGTAATAGGAAAAATTGGAATGACTGGATATAATGAAAACATTGCTGGACAGATTGAACATTTTGTCGAATTATATTCTAAAGAAAAAAGTGTTGATGTTGTAAAAGCCATTCGAAATGGAGAAGACGTTGAACATTTGCCTCAAGAAGAGAATCGTCAAAAAGAAGAGAATGATACTCCAATCACAGTCCCTTTATTTGGAAAAATCAATCCTAAAAAAATATCACTTCCATTACTTGCAACAGTGATGGGAACGATTGATGGCTTTAATCCTTGTGCCATGTGGGTATTATTATTTTTAATTAGTATGTTGATTGGAATGAAAGACCGTAAAAAAATGTGGATATTGGGAATTGCCTTTTTAGGAACTTCTGCTTTCATTTATTTATTATTTATGGTTTCTTGGCTTAAAATAGCTGTCTCAATTACGTCAATTACGTGGGTTCAAAGATTAATTGCTTTGGTAGCTCTTATTGCTGGAGCTTTCAATCTATATAGTTTTTATAAAGCAAAAGATGCTGGATGTTTAGTAGTAGGAGAAGAAAAAAGAAAGAAAACATTATCAAAAATTAAAAAAATTACATCAGAAAAGAAATTTATTTTCGCACTAATTGGTGTCATGGCTTTAGCAGTTTCCGTTAACATTGTAGAACTTGCTTGTTCAGCAGGACTTCCACTTGTATTTACACAAGTACTCGCTATCAATGAATTATCATCATTAGAATATGCCATTCATATTTTGATCTATATTTTATTTTTCTTGATTGATGATTTAATTGTATTCTTTATTGCGATGTTTACCATGAAAGTAAGTGGAATATCCAATCGGTATGCGAAATATTCGCATTTAATCGGTGGTATCATTATGGTACTGATTGGAATTTTATTGTTAGTAAAACCAGAATGGTTGATGTTTCAATTTTCATGAAAGTGAAATATCAATGATTAATCTTTATTAAATGATATTATAAATGGACCTAGAAAAGAATTAAAAGATATTGTAAAGTGGTGTAAGGGGGAATGAGAATTGAAGTCAAAATTTGGTCTTATATACAAAATTTTAACAAAAGATAATCTTTCCTTAGCATTTCATATTCAAAAAAGTATTTGGACAGATGATCCAGATTATCAAGATTTATATGATAAAGCGACCAATACTTCTTCCGATAATTGCTTTTTTCTAGTTTATGATAAAGAAATTTTAATCGGCATTACAGGAGTAGATACTTATCTAGAATATCCAGATACCATTTGGCTTGATTGGTTTGCAGTATTACCTGAACATAGAAAAAAAGGTTATGGGGAAAAAATGCTTTTGGATACAATTGCGTATTGTAAAAATCTAAAAAAATATGTATTCTTTAGAATAGATACCACTTACTATAAAGATAGGCCTGCATTATTTCTTTATGACAAAATTATGCACTTAAAAGAAAACTATACAATAGAAGATACCAAAAATAAGAAAAATAACTTTTTGATTTATACATATAGTTTTAATGGGATAGTAGAGCCTTGGAACAATCGTTATTTAGGGCTTAGAAATTATTACGATAACTGCCATTAAATTTCCCCTTTTGTAGTTAAAAATTTTATTCATTTTGGAGCAACAATAAGACTCCATTTTTTTGTTTGGTTTTTTAAAAGAGTATTACCTTGAATAAGCAAATTACATATCTTGATAAACTTTGATATTTCATAGATTTTTTATTAAAAATTTGGTACAATAAATATGGTGATACTATGAAAATATTATGTATAGGGCATGTTGCTTATGATATAACAATTCCATTAGAACAATATCCAATCGAAAATACCAAAAATAGAGTTCCCTCTAGAGTTGAATGTGGAGGAGGACCTGCCAGTAATGCGGCTTATTTATTAGGAAAATGGGGAATGGACGTTTGGATTGCTGGAGTAGTAGGAAAAGATTTATATGGAGAAAGAATAAAACGTGAATTTGAAGAAGTAGGTGTAAATACCACTTATTTAGAAATGAATAAAGAGCATCAAACGACTTCTAGTTTTATTATAGCAAACAAAGAAAAAGGAACAAGAACGATTTTTACTTACCGTCCTAGTACCATTAAAATGAGTCCATTTCAATTAAATTTTGAACCTGATGTTATTTTAACGGATGGACAAGAAATAGAAATGTCAAAGGAAATGATTAGAAAGTATCCTAATGCTATTAGTATTATTGATGCAGGAAGACCAAACCCTGAAATCATTGAACTTTCCAAAATGGTAAACTATACCGTTTGTTCTAAAGAATTTGCAGAAACCGTAACAGAAATGAAAATCGATTACGAACAACCAAATACTTTAATTGAATTATATCGTAAAATGGAATCTATTTTTAAAAATAATATTGTTGTAACGTTAGAATCAAAAGGGGCTTTATATCAATTTCATAATCAAGCTAAATTGATGCCGTCTATTAAAGTAAAAGCGATCGACTCAACAGGAGCAGGAGATCTATTTCATGGAGCATTTGCTTACGGGATTGCTAAAAACATGCCTTATGAAGAAATTATAAAATTGTCTAATATTACAGGTGCTTTATCAGTTACTAAAATTGGTGGACGTTATTCAGCACCATCCATAGAGGAAATGAAGAAGGTATACCATGACTTTGAATGATGTTGTTTTTATCGATACGTTTCCCAAGTTAGATTTACATGGGTATGATCGTGAAACAGCTAGGGTAGCAATTGAAGACTTTATTAAAGAAAATCAAAAAATGAAACAAGAAATTTTTGTCATTGTTCATGGAGTAGGAAGTGGAATCTTAAAAGAGACGACCAGACAAGTTTTAAGTAGAAATAAGCACGTTTTAGAATTTAAAACATACTATTATAATAATGGTTGCACAATAGTTCATATTGAAATAAAATAGGAAACTTTTTAATTTTATGAATGTTTTTTTGGGATATATAATATGATGAAAGAGGGAAGATGTAATTGCACCCTTTTTTCTTTTCTAAAATCGTAGTTTTGCTTTGAAAAACAAAGGTTTTAAATTGACAAACCACTATATATGTGCTATGATTAAGACACATGGGGTTAAAAAAGTAACAAATAATAAAATAAATAATTTGACAAAATTTATGTTTTATGATATTATAACGCAATCTATTTGAGAAGGGGGAATTTATTATGTATGAATATGAAGAGAGAAAAGATAGAAGCTCAATTAGAGGAGTTATTGTTCAAATCTTATTGATGGTAATGTTCATATTTATTTTAATATGGATTTTTCCAACGAAAAGTAATTTGGATAAATTAAAACCAACAGAGAGCGTAAGTTCATTAGAACCATTATATGATCGTATTTTTAGCGATAATATTATTATGATGAAAGATGCAGCTAAGAGTTACTATACTACACCAAGATTACCAAAGAATATTGGGGATAGTGTATCAATGACATTAGGAGAAATGATTGATAAAAAAATTATTTTACCTTTTACTGATCGTGATGGCAAACAATGTGATTTGGAAGAATCTTATGTAAGTGTAACAAAAGAGGACGAAGAATTTGTCATGAAAGTAAATTTAAAATGTTCAAATCAGGAAAATTATATTTTAGTTATGATGGGATGTTATGATTATTGTGAAACTGGAATTTGTGAAAAAAATGAGGAAGATATTAAAACACCAGTGATACAACCATCAAAACCAACAACGATTGTAAAAGAAACAATTGTAAGACCAATTATTAACAATAATATTACGATTAATAATTACTGTCAAAGTGATAACTGTAAACCAGGTCCAAAATATTATTGTCAGTATGTAAATGGAGCTTATTATGGTAAAAACGGAAACGTAGTAGATAAACCAACATATGATCAACAATGTGGTTTGGAAACGAAGTATTATTGTAAATATATCAATGGAGCTTATTATGGTAAAAATGGAAATTTAGTAAGTAAAGATACTTATGAAGAAGAATGTGGTGAACCTAAACCAACATATATTTGTAAATATGTAAATGGAGTATATTATGGTAAGGGTGGAAATGCTGTAGATGAAGCCACTTATAATCAAGAATGTGGTGAGCCAATCCCAACATATACTTGTAAATATGTAAATGGAGTATATTATGGAAAAGATGGAAATATCGTAGATAAACCAACTTATGAAAAAGAGTGTGGAACACCAGAACCAACATATATTTGTAAATATGTAAATGGAATATATTATGGAAAAAATGGAAACAAAGTAGATAAAGCAACTTATGAAGAGGAATGTACAACACCAGAACCAACATATATTTGTAAATATGTAAATGGAATATATTATGGAAAAAATGGAAACAAAGTAGATAAAGCGACTTATGATAAAGAATGTACAACAACACCAGAACCAACATATATTTGTAAATATGTAAATGGAGTATATTATGGAAAAAATGGGAACAAAGTAGATAAAGCAACTTATGATAAAGAATGTACAACAACACCAGATCCAACACCTCAATATCAATGTCGATACATGAAAACTACAAATAGTACTTATAGTGCTTGGTCAGATTGGTCAGATTGGTCAGAGACAAAACAAACTCCAAGTAATTTAAAACAAGAAAGATATAAAACTGTAACTTATCAAAGTCAACAAAAACAAATTATAGGATATAAAAATATTACTTATAAAGATCCAAATAAACCAGTCTATGGACAAAAACAAGTATTAATTGGAACAAGAACACAAACAGAATGTGCTGAATATGGATATGTGATTACTTCAACAGGTGCAGTAAGTGGAAATGTAACTTATGGTGCTTGGACATCAGCCGGACTAGTAAAACTTTATTCTACTCCAACTAATACAAGTACAGTAAGATATACTAAAGTATCTGTAGGTACAGAGACTTGCGGAAATTGTGGAGCAAAAACATATATTATTTATAAAAAGGAAACAAGAAGTGTTAGCAGGTCATCAGGAGCACCAGCATCAGAAACATCTGTTTATAAATGTTTGAGAGAAACAACTCAAGAAGTACCAGTATATGGTACACAAAATGTCATTATTGATTATGATACTTCAACTAAAAGAGAAGCTGTATATGGCTTAGTAACTGTTGAAAGAGAAGCAAAACTTTATAGTTATAGAACAAGAAGTGTTATAGGTGGAAAAACTGATTATCAAGTTAGCAATTGTAATGATACAAGCCTATTAAATAATGGTTATCAAATTATTGATAAGTGGGAAATATAGGATAAAAAGGAGATGTTAAAATGAGATATATAGATGAAATAATAAATAGAAGATTACAATCATTTGAATCTGATATGATAGCTGGAGCTATGCCAACAGATGAAGATTTTAATGTTTTATTAAATCAATATGAAAAATCAATGGTTGTTGATGCTATGCTAAAAGGAAATATAAATAAGGGTGTAGCTATTGATGAAATTCAAAGAAACTTTACTGGAAAAGCAAGGAAATTGTATGAGGATTATAAAAATTCATTACAAGTTCCCTTTCCAGAGGGCTATATGCTTGCAGATAGACAAAATGAAATTAAGCAGTTAATTGAAAATAGTGATTTGGAAAAAGCAGAAGAAAATCTTAATAATTTTATGTCATTACTTACAGATGAAGATTTGGTAAAAGCTGGTATTCAAGATAATCAATTCAGACTAGAAGATGTAGAATATTTTAAAAATATCGCATATGCAGAATTAAGTTCTGCTATCGAAGCAAAAAAAGATTTTTTCAAACAGGAAGAACCAATGGAGGAAAAACAGGGTTTAGCTCGTTTAGCAGCAGGACTTAATTATATGTTCCGTGGAAAGAATCCTTATGATAATCAAACCGTAAAAGTAAAAAAGGAAAAAGGAAGAATTTCCAAAAGAGTACAAGAATTTGGTGAAAAAGTAGGAACTTTTGTAAGAAAAAATAAGGTAAGAATTGCAGCAGGAGGAGCAATCGCTTTATTAGGAGTGGGCGGAATAAAATTAGCTTCTAATCTATGGCATGATAAAACAAGTGAAGATGAAGCAAATGTTCCATCTCAATCAGAAGAGACTGAAAAGTCAATCGAAATGAAAGAATTTAAAGTTGATGAATTTCACAATTTTAATATCAATGATGAGCAAACACATATTGAAAAATTACAATTATTGGCACGTGCATTTGTAGAACGTGGTATCCCAGTTGTTTCTGAAGAAGAATGTATGAAACTAACGAATGAAGGAAAATTAGCAACTACTCCAGAGCAATTAGATAACTGGTATATGTCTATTAATTTAGAAGATATGGAACAATTGACATTTACTAAACTAATGAAAGATTCCAATACAAATAAAGAAGAATTAACAGCAGATTTTAATCGTGTCAATAATCTTTTAAGTGCTATTTATACAACCAAAGAAGAAAATCCATTTATCTATGAATTTATTTCAACAAAAGAATATAGTAAATATATTAAAGCTTATGAAGAAGCAATTATTCAAAATCAAAAAGGAAATAAAGAAGATTTAAAAAATTTGATTAATAGTAGAGTGAATACCCCAGTAGCAGGGACTCATTCAGGAGCAATCGGAATGCTTTCAACAGCACTTATTTATCAACAAGCTAATGTTTATAATGCAAGTGTTGTTGGACAAGAAATTATGGATTTTTATAATTATAATATTAGTTTTAATTGTGATACCGTAAGTTATAGTAGTTCAGTTGATGATGCTACTAGGATTAAAACAACTTTCTTTTCAGATGATTGGGCTGAATATACTAGAACAGTTGATGAAAAATTAGCAGCCGCACTTTATGATATGAATGCTGGAAACAAATTCTATGAAAAATATTTAGAGACATTAACTGATGAGCAAGATGATAATAAAACTTATATAGAAGCAACAGTATTGCCATATTTAGAAAAAGAAAATGTACAGTTAGGTGCTTGGGATTTAATTAATGAAATTGCAAATAATCAAAATGAAGAGCAATTAACGAAACAAAAAAATGTTGGAAGTGTAGGTTCTTCTGGAAAGAAAGCTACAACTACAAGTACAACGAAAATAGTAGTGAAAAAACCAGAAACACCAGAAGAAAAAGCAGTTCAAGCTAAAGTAGAAGCTGATTTACAGAAAAAGAATCAACAGTCATTTGAAAAGGCAGTTACTGATTATGCTGATAAAATAGGTGGAACAGTATCGGAAAATGAAAATGGAGATTTGGTAATCAAAAAAGATGGAGAAGAAGATATTGTAGTAGATAAAGACACAATGGGTGCTTATGATCCAAGTAAAGATTATCAAGGACCTACATATAAAGATTACAATGAATATAAAGAAGCACATAAACAATATGTAAAAAATGTGGAAGGTGTAGGAGAAGTTGTTGTACCAACCGAAACATTTGAAGTAACAAATAAAAATGTAACAACTGATGGAAATGGAAATTTCTATGATAAAAATACAGGTAAAAAAATAGTAACAGGTACAGAACAAGAAATTGATAAAATTATTCAAAGCAATCCTAAAGTTACAGAAGAACATATTGTAAAAGAAAGTGAAATTCACTATTCTGATGTAGATAATACACCAGAACAAAATAAAACCAACACGAACAAAAACCAATCTAATATAAGTGGTAAAGGTGAGTCAACAGGTGGGCAACCATCAAATAATAATAATAATAATAATAATAATAATAATAATAATAATAATAATAATAATAATTCAAATGATAAGCCAGAAAATGATAAAACAGATAATACTGGGGATAATAATTATTTTAACGATGATGAGTTGTCTAATAATCAAGATTTATTTGACATATTAACACCTGAAGAACAAAAAGAGCTAGAAGATATGTTAAATGCTGGAAAAGAGCCAGTAGCAGGAGATATCGTAGAAGAAAGTTATAGTGATGTTGTATATGGAAGTTATACAGTAACACAATTGTTAAATAACCCAGCTTTATGTCAAAATATACCAGAGAGTGTATTACAAAACTATCCTGAAATTTGGCAAGCATATCAACTTTGGTTAGAACAACAACGTTTAGAGGCTGAAGAAGCAGCAAGAATAGCTGCCGAAGAACAACAACGATTAGAAGCTGAGCAAGCTGCAAGAGAAGCTGAAATGCAAGCCCAAATGAATTATTATAATGTTGAAAGTACACCAGTAATAGAAGAACCAGTAATCGAAAATACACCAGTAATCGAAGATACATATGTAGAGAGTTTTGAACCAGTGTCAGAACCAGAAATTATATTTGATGATAATGCAGTAGAAGTACCAGTTCAAGAATCAGAAATTTATGTTGAACCAGTACAAGAGGCACCAATGGATTCAGACATTGCTTCACAAATTTCAGCACTTGAAGAAGCAAAAGCAGAGTTAACAGGTGAAGGAATTGCTATGACACCAGAAACAAAAACATTATCTTAAAAAGTCGAGAACGACTTTTTTTGACACTATGGCAAATTAAAAAAATCGTTTCATTGACAGGTATTTTGTTTTTTGGTATAATAGAAAAGGTTGTGGAGATGCTAATTGAGAAGGGGGAAATAATCTTATGAAAGGGACATTTATTTTTGAATATGTTAACGAAAATGAATTTAAAAAACTAGAACGTTCTTTAAAAAAATATAATATGTTAGCATATAAAAAATTATATTTTGAATATTATCCAGCTTTAAAAGAAGGAAACTTTCTTGGAAAATTAGTATCGACCAATAAACAAAAAGGAACTAGAAATTACGAATTAAAGTTACCAACAGATTCTATGTTTTCTAAAGTTCATGGAGATATAAAACTGCACTACATTGTTTATGAAAAGGAAAATATTGTAATGTTAAATACAATTACTCCAGAAGATATTTTAGCTGAGGGACATCAATCTGAATTAGTCACTTTTAAAGGAGTAATGGTATCAAAAGAACATTCTGAAAAAGATATGTTTAAAATTAATTTATTAAATATGTTACAAAAGTAAGGGTTCAATGTCAAGTAGTGTTGGTGGAACCAAAAACTAATGATAAATGAACTGTGTAAGAGGACTAAAATTTTAGTTCTCTTTTATTATGAAATTAAAGGATTATAAATACCTTTGATAAGCATAACTCTAGCTTTTAAATGAGAAAATTTTCTATAACCACAAGCATTATGTTTCAATTGTTTTATAACATTATTAGTACCCTCAACAATGCCATTAGATAAATCATAATCAAATGCATTTACGATATATGGTTCAAAATTTAAGAATGTCTTAATAGCTTTTTTTGTGTACTTATTAATTTTTTTATAATCAACATTATGAATAATATTAAGGAATGTTCCTTTATCTCGATTGGAAATAGATTTAATAGATTTTATAGCATTAGTTAAGATTTCATTTGACTGCCTCCTGCTAATAAAAAAAGTATAGTATATGTATTATGGGTCCTTATTGGTTTATGATAGTTTATTGTTTTAACTAATTTTCATTGATTATATTGTTGCTCTGTTTCATCTGCACTATATTTTCAAAAGCAAGAAACTTGTCCATAGTATTCATAACATGTCCCAGTTTGTTCTATTAATTCATTAGCCTGTGACTCTAATTTTTCTACTTTTTCAAATAAATATATCGTTTTTAAAAATTTGAATCCCCTTATATTACAATTTTTCTTATTGTTTATTCTAAATATTATTTAACATACGTTGGCCTACCAATAATTTCTATATCATAATCACATACTTTAGCTTCTGGAACTTCTATTTCTAATAATAATGCAAACCATTCTATATCTATTATAATAATTTTTAAGTACTAAGTCACTACAACTTATAATCATTTATTAATATTAATGGCATAAACTCTAACTTCCTATATGTTTTGATACAAGTATAAAAGCATAAGAGTATGCTTTTTATTTAAAATATAAAAAAATTCATAATATTCAAATACTATGAACTTTATATGATGTCGCTTAGGTGCGACTTTAAATCTCAATGGTGCGAGTAAGAAAGTTATTTCAAACTTTTTTCGCTAAAGTAAGTAATCAATACAATAGTTGTATCAATTTCCTAATATAATTATAAACCAAATAATTGAATAAGCAAATACTTTTCAATTATTTTTTGATAACATTAAAAATTATCTTAGAGTATTACCACCATTTATTTGTTGTGCTTGATTTAATTCATAGCAATTTACAGGTGTCAAATTGTTATTCTTATCTTTTACAAATACATTTGTAAATCTGTAAAAATTATCGCTTTGATTATCATAAAACACAAAATTCATATCTCCAGTGCTAGTAACTAAACAACTTGTTAGTTCAACTTGTTTAGTTTTAAAAACAGAGTTATCTTGATTCATTTGCATATATGAAATGAAATCTCCTAATGAGAAATTTTGATGAAAGTTTCCAATTGGTGGATGAGAATGCCCATGACATACTACTAATCCATTATTTAGATTTCCATTAATTCTATTTTGAAGATTATTTATCATTGTTTGATTAAAACTTGCTTCCACATTTTGTCTATTATTACTTGAAGATATAAATTCCGTAAATTCTATCTGATTATTTGATGTTTCTTTACCATATAAGAAAAATGGAAATTCCTGATTAGTTTCATTAGTAACATCTTGAACTGCTAAAAGCATTTCATATACTTGTTCACTTAATATAATTTCAGCATTCGGCATATCGTTTATAATATCAGAATTTATTGGAGTCATTTCTCCATAAGATCCATAAGTATTAAAATTTTGTTGATGATATTTACCATATGGATTTTTTTGAACCATAATATCTTTTACTTTTTGTGAATATTGTTCTCTAGTCATAATGCATCCTCTTAATATAGATTTCCATTTTCCATATCTTCATCAAAATTTGGATATAATATTTTATCTAATAAATCTTCATTCTTTTCTAGACAAGTTTTAATTGCTTCTATTGTTTTTTCTTTAGTTCCACTTGGTACAGCAATATATGCTCGTTTTCCAAATTTTTCTTCATAAAGTTTGCAATATTTTTCAAATTCTTTATCTTCTTCAGTTAATGGTTTAATTTCAATGTTTTCAAAAGATTCTTTAATATAATCTTCATCCGTTTTTTCGCCTTCATTAATTATCAATTTTTTTAATTCATTAATAAATTCATCACATAAATTTCCGATATCTCTAACTTGTCCATTTATATTAATTATTAATTGCCCATATTTAATTATAATTGTTCTACCAATTCCACCTTCATAGGCATTATTATCTAAATTAGAATTTGTTTGTTTTTTAGACCAACTAATTAATACATCTATATTATCTCTAACAAATTTTTTGATTTTGTTAAATAGATTTTGGCTATTAATATTGTAGTTTTTTCCATCAATTTGTATAGAATAGTTATTTAATGTAATAAAATCTATACTAAAAATTTCGATTTTTACTCTCTCATCATTATAATTCGGATGGCTTGGGTGTAAAACTGCACCTCTATAAACTTTTATACAAAAATCAGCCATTTTAAATTGTTGGTTTTCTTTCTCTTGCGTTTTTAACATTTCATATTTAAATTTATCTACATAAATTTTTTCTGGATTATCATTCATAAAATCCCTACCTTTCATTAAAATTATACCATGTTTATCGTTCAAAATCATCCTTATTTTTAGAATTGTTTTGAATAGTCTCAATATCATTATCATCAAGTATATCTTCATCATATAAATCATTAATGAAATCATCATATTTATCATT
>CAYYCR010000033.1:0-13686 GCA_964470385.1 uncultured Muribaculaceae bacterium
TCTGTTTTTTAATTTCATAAATTCACCTCGTGATACAAAATATCATAGAGTATCACGATTGTAAAATGAATGATATGATTTATTTGTAACTTTATAAAAACAGAATTTTTAAATCTGTAATACAAAAATTATAAAATGGTAGATAAAAATATCCAAAATAAGAAATTTATCACCTTTCAAAAAAAGAATGAAAATCATTCTCCAATAATATAAGGAATTAATTCCTCTAATTTCATTCTTCTAGAACCTTTTAATAAAATAATACTATGTTGTTCTATATTTTCTTTTAATCCCCAATAAAGAGACCATTCGGAATTATTTTTAAAATATTTCCCTTTCTTACATTTCTTATATGCATATTTCATTTCTCTACCGATAAAATGGATTTCTGCATTCTTAATTTTTCCTACTTCTTTTCCAATTTTTTGATGAATTCGTTTACTACTGCTTCCCAGTTCTAAAATATCTCCCAATATCAGAATCTTATGTTCTTTTGATTTTTTTAATAAGTCCAAATCCATTTTTAAAGATTCGTAACTCGAATTATAACAATCATTAATTAGTATATTTCCACTTGGCAGTTGTTCTACCAACATCCGTTGTTTTAAAGGACAGTATTCTTCCAAAACTTCAATCATCTTATCAAAAGGAACATCTAAATAATCTCCAACAGAAAAAGCAAGTGCAATATCGTCAATAATATCCTTTCCAGGGACTTCAAAAAATACAGTTGCATGTTCTATTCCATCTGTAATCAATATTTTAGAACCAAAGATACTTTGTTCTAATAATTCAATCTGAATTTTTCCTTTATCCTTATAAACGGTCTTTATTTTACCACATGAGATTTTTCTTTGTTTATTTAATAATATATCATGCCCATTTACAAATAAAACTCCACCAGTCATTCCATGAATAACTTCCATTTTGGCTTTTAAAATATTTTTTTTAGAACCAAGATTTCCAATGTGGGCACTTCCAATATTGGTAATCACAGCAATATTGGGTTTCACTAAATCAGAGAGTTTTTCAATTTCATGCCTATGATTCATTCCAAGTTCGACAACCAAGCACTCTATTTTTGGGTTTAATTCAAAAATTGTTTCTGGTAACCCAATTCGATTATTTTTATTTCCTTTGCTTTTCAATACTTGATATTTTTTAGATAAAATGCTAGCAATCAATTCTTTGGTTGTTGTTTTTCCGACACTACCAGTAACTGCTACTGTAAAAACTGGGTATTGCTCTAAATAGCAAGAGGCCAAATCAAATAGGCATTGATAAGTGTCTGTTACTTTTATGATAGGAACTTGCTTATTTTTAATGTCTTCTTCTACAAAAATGATGCTAGCACCTTTCTTTATTGCTTCATCGATATAATCATGTCCATCTTGTTTTTGCCCTTTTAAGGCCACAAAAATATCTCCTTTTTCTAAGAATCTAGTATCTGTTACAATATGATTAAAAGATGAGGGGACTAGCAAATTATCCAGTTGAATGCCTCCTGTTTTCTCGATTAAATTTTCTGTTTTCATCCATACACTCCTTACATATTAAGATAAAGTTTCTCCATAAAATGTTAGCTACTTCATCATATGCAATCATATCTTCTGGGTGCCACTGAACACCAATAAAAAATTTCTTTTTAGAATCTTCTACTGCTTCTATAATGCCATCTTTAGAAAATGCTGCAACTTCTAATTCCGTTTTAATCACCTGTTCATGATGTCTACTATTCACATTTAAGTTCGTACAATTTAAAAGAGACGATAATTTTGTATTTGGTTTTATAATAATTTCATGATTATAATTCTTCTTAGAATAATGATTATCATGAGAAATGGAGGACCTTAAAACACCATTTCTAGTGCATGCCATCAACTGCATTCCCAAGCAAATTCCAAGACTTGGAATATCGTGCTGATAAGCATAATCAACAATTTTTAAATCATAGTGATAAAAATGATCTCCGCCTTGAAATACAAATCCATCACACAGTTTTAAAAAAGGAAGTAATTCTTCCCATTCCTGCCTTTGAATCAAGTATGTATCCTCTATCTTTTTTCCATCATAAATTTCTTCAGTGAGTGGAGTAATTAAAAGTGGAATTCCACCATGCTTTACAATACAAGTACGAATATTACTATAAATAACATCAACTTTATTCCCACTTTCTAAATGATCTGGTCTTGTAATCACCCCGATAATTGGTTTCATTTTTTCCTCCTTAAAAAAACAATGGCTAATCCATATATTTAGTCATTGATTTCATCATCTGATTTACTTGTTTTTGACTTGGTTTTCTTCCCATTCCAGCCATCATAGAACGAATCATTTGTTCATTGATTGGTGGATTTTTCTTCATATACTTTTGCATATAGTTTCTAGCTACAAAAAAGCCAACAACTGCTCCAACGATAAAACCACCTAATACTTTTAATAAATCTAATAAAAAGGCTCCCCAGTTCATATGTTTCCTCCTTTCTATTATTGTACTAGAAAAATGACAAGTTTTCAAGGATTATTTACTATAATATTATGCAAATAAACTATTTTTGATACTGATTATTTAACCAAAAAAAGTCTTCGTTCACAAAATCACATACAAAAATACGACGATTATAATAATTGAAATCTCTTAAAATATTGGGCATATTGATATTGGTTAACACAATAGTACAAGAATAATGCAATTCAATTAAAACATAATATCGTTTTTGTTTATTCACAATGATATGGCGATTATTTTTTGATACGATTCTGTTGGCATATTTCCCCTTAAAATATCGATTTAATAACGGAACATCAAAAGTTTGACAAAGGGCATCATAAAGAGAAAGTCCATAACTAAAATCTGTTTTTTTGATTTTCCATAAGTTTTCTAATGTTTTATATAAGACATAACTATTATCCTTATACACTTCGTAAAAATCTTTTTGAATCGTAAACAAATAATACTTTCTCATGATATCACCAATGTTATCTTATCATTATAACTACTACTTTTTTGTCGAATATTATGCTTTTTCGTTTCCAAAAAAAATACTTTTTAAAAAGCATTTTTATCAAAAAATCAATTTATATTCATCGTAATCATATTATGATACTCCTTTAAATTTTCATCTTCTAATCTTTCCGTTCGCAAGGAACCTATATAGGTTACTCCTAATACCATAACAATAAACAAAACCATACCCTTACTTCTTAATATCTCTTTCATAAGTTCCCTCCTCTTTCTGACATTATCATCTTATCACGAACAGAAGTTCGTGTCAAGGACTTTCCGAACAATTGTTTGACTTTTTTTTGTTTCTATGCTATACTGTAGATGTAATGTAAAAGGAGGTTACAAATGAACGAATTAACCAAACGTCAAGAAGAAATTTTAAACTTTATAAAAGAATATATTGTTTCTCATGGTTATCCACCTACAATACGCGAAATATGTAAAGCAATGGGAGTTTCTTCCCCTGCTACTGTGCATGCCCATTTAAATAATTTGGAAAGCAAAGGCTTTATCAAAAAAGAAGATACCAAGAATCGAGCAATTGAGTTATTAGTTCCAAACGAATATGATATAAAGGACCCTGAGGTAATTGAGGTTCCACTACTTGGAAAAATAACGGCTGGAAATCCCATTGAAGCAATCGAAAGACCAAATGAATTTTTTTCTCTGCCAGCTTACTTAATCCCACGAAATAAAGAAGTATTTACTTTATTAGTTAGTGGAACAAGTATGATTAATGCTGGAATATTAGATGGAGATATTGTGATTGTTGAAAAAAGGAATACTGCTAGAAACGGCGAAATTGTCGTCGCTATGACAAGCGAAAACGAGGTAACTCTAAAAACATTTTATAAGGAAAATGGACATTTCAGATTACAACCCGAAAATGATACTATGGATCCAATTATTTTAGATACTGTATTTATTTTAGGAAAAGCAATTGGATTATATCGTAAGATATAAAAAAGGACTTAAGGTTTAAGTCTTTTCTTTTTTCAATATCGTTTTTTTCTGTAATATCATCGATTTCGTATAAAAACAAATTCAGTAGCAAAAAATCTTATTTTATATCTTGCATTTATAACACAAAATAGCAAAATTAATAACTCACAATAGCATTTTATGTATATCTATTTTCCTAGATGGGAAAATTATATTAGGTGAATGCTGTGATAAATTTTATAAAACTAAAAGATATTCGTGAAGATCATGATATTAGTCAAGAAAAAATGGCGACAATATTAGGCGTGAAACGTTCTACATATTCTTTATGGGAGTTGGGGATTAATATTATCCCACTCAAAAACTTATATGATTATGCTTCCTATTTTGAACTCTCAATTGATTATGTCCTTGGACTAACGACCGTTAAAAAGAAATCATCCTCTAAAAAAGGATTAGATTTAAACCTTCTAGGAACAAATATAAAATCGATTCGACTTCGTAATCACTTATCTCAAGAAAATGTTGCAGATTTATTGGGTGTGACACAAGCTTGTATTGCACGTTATGAAAAAGGATTGATTTGTATTTCTACGGCTAATTTATACAAATTTGTTGTTTCCTTTAAAGTTTCTTTTCAAGATTTATGTGATAACACTTTTTAATTGGATATTCTGTTCCTAGAATGTCCTTTTTCATTATACATTATACCAGAGAATACATATTTTCGTCAATACTATTTTTGTTTTATAAAAATAACAACAAAATTGTTGCTATTTTAGTAAACTAATGATTCTATTTTTAATGGTTTCATAATCAAAATGGCAATATTCCAAAACTTCATCCTTGGTTCCACTAGCTCCAAATTGGTTTACCGTAATTAAAAATTTAGGATCATATACAAAACGTTCCCAACCGAAAGAACTACCCGCTTCTATCACAATTGTTCGAATCCCTTTTGGTAAAATTTCATTTTGATACTCTTTTTCTTGTTCTAGGAATAACTCCATGCAAGGCATACTAACAACCCTTAAATCAAGTCCATACATTTTATACAGTTCTTCGCTTGCCTGTATTGCAATTGATACTTCTGTTCCGGTTGCAATCAAAATACCATGTAAGGCATGACTTTCTTTTCGAATGATATAAGCTCCATTTAATGTCTTAATGGCACTACTAGTCGCTAATTGATCGGTATCCATTCTAGAAAGAGCAAGACTCACAGAATGACGATTTCCTAAAATATATACCCAACTTCCCACGATTTCATTTCCATCAGCTGGTCTAAATACATAATGGTTGGGAATAGAACGTAACATCGAAAGATGTTCTACTGGTTCATGGGTTGGTCCATCTTGTCCCACATTAATTGCGTCATGAGTGAATATGTAAGTAACTGGCAAATCCATAAGTGCTGACATACGAATGGCTGGTTTTAGATAGTCCGAAAAGACTAAAAAAGTAGAACCGAATGGTCGAAAGTTAGAAAGTGCTAATCCATTTAATATAGCCCCCATGGCATGTTCCCTCACTCCAAAGAATATATTTCTTCCTTTTCTATTTTCTTTACTAAAGTTTCCTAATTCTTCTAAATAGGCTTTCGTTGAACTTGATAAATCAGCACATCCTCCAACGAGTGTTTCTACATTAGGAGCAATTAAGTTCATTACTTTTCCATTGGTCACTCTCGTTGCTTCTTTTTCTTTAAATTCAAAATTCAACTTACTAATATCAATAGGAATAGATTTTCCAAATAAATATCCTAGTTTGGTTGAATCGTCACCTAAATAATTTTTGACATATTCCTTATAGTTATCTGCCCACTCTTGATATTTTACTCGACTTCTCGATGTAATCTTCATTCTAAAGTCTGTTTTGGCTTTTTCATCTACATAAAATGGAGTATTAGGAATTCTAAAACTAGCTTTTAATTGGTCGATGTCAGCTGGTTCCAATGGTTTTCCATGGACTTCATTCGTACCAGCTAGTGATGAGCCAATTCCAATAATAGTCTTAATTTCAATGAAAGCTGGTTTCCCGCTTTCCTTAGCTTTGGTTATTGCCCTATTAATATCTGCTACAACAAGTCCATTTTTGACAGTATCTGTATACCACCCCATAGCTTTAAATCGCTCTTGCACATTTTCCCTAAAAGTAATATCTGTTTTTCCGTCTAATGTAATTCCATTAGAATCATATAAGACAATTAAATTATTCAAGTTTAAAGTTCCAGCTAAAGATGCAGCCTCATAACTAATGCCCTCCATCAAATCACCGTCTCCACAAAGAGCATAGACATGATAGTGAATTAAACTGCGATCTTGCTCAAAACGATTTTTCTTTGGGAACTTATATTTTTCTTCCAACATTTTTTCAGCAATTGCCATTCCTACAGCTGATGCGATTCCCTGACCAAGTGGACCTGTCGACATATCTACTCCTGTTGTTACCCCTACTTCTGGGTGTCCTGGTGTAATAGAGCCAATTCTTCTAAATTGTTTTAAATCCTCAACGGTTAAGTCAAATCCTGCCATAAAAAGTGTTGCATAGAGTAAGGCAGAACCATGCCCTGCTGACATTATAAACCGATCTCTACATGGCCACTTTGGGTCACTAACATTAATATTCATATGATAAGCATATAAAGTATATAGAATTGGAGCCGCTCCAAGGACAATTCCTGAATGACCACTTTTGGCTTCATGGATCATATCAATACCAAGTGATTTAATATTGTTTATTGTTTCTCTTTCCATTTTTTTTCACCCTCTTTTAGTATGTATCCATTATAGCAAAAATAGAACTATATTTCTATAGCTCTATTCATTTTTTGTTCTCTTTCTTTTTTAGAGTAAATGCAACCACAATAATCTTGACGATAAAGATTGTATTTTTTAGAAAGTTCAATGGACCGTTTGTATCCATTTTTCTTTTTAAAATCAGAATACAAATAAGAAATATGATATTTATTTTCTAAATAAGAACCGATTTCATTTAATTTGTCACTTTTTTTATAAGGACTTAAAGTGAGGGTTGTGGTAAAATAATCAAAGTGCAGTTGCCTAGCCATTTTAGCGGTTTCTTCTAGTCGTAAATAGTAACATTTTACACATCTTGCTCCACCCTCTTTTTCCTCTTCTAGTCCTTTTGATAATTCCAAAAATTGATTTGGTTCATAGTTTCCTTCTAGAAAATGAATGGGATATTTCGCTTTTAATTCCTGGATAAAACGTTTCTGTTCTGATACTCTTTTTTGATATTCTTCCGCTTCTGTAATATTCGGATTATAGTAAAAAATCGTGATTTCAAAATAATTAGATAGATATTCTAATACATAGCTACTACAAGGGGCACAACAACTATGGAGTAATAAAGTAGGAACTTTTGGCTCTTGTATTATTTTTTGCAATTCTTTTTCTAATTCTACTTGATAGTTCATTTTAGATTCCTACAAAAGCCATGTAACACATAAATATCGTATAGATACTAACAATAATCCAACCATTTACTTTCTCAAACGTAGTAGAACGATATTTCACTCCAAGAGCAATTGTGATTAAAACTCCACCAATCATGCCACCAATATGGGCTGCATTATCAACACCACTTACCATAAAGCCAAATAATAAATTTAATAATATAAGGGGGATCAGTTGCGATTTCATCACATTTCCTAAATAAACCCGGTAATGATATCCAAAATAAAGCATTGCTCCAAATAATCCGAAAATAGCACCTGATGCTCCCACACTTGCCCCACTTGTAAATAACATAGACATTAAATTTCCTGTTATCGCACTAAATAGATAGATGACCAAAAATTTAATTTTTCCAAAAAAGCTTTCTAATTGTGGCCCAATAATATAAAGGCAATACATATTACAAAGTAAGTGTAAAATCCCAGCATGAATGAAAGCACTTGTAAGTAAACGATAAATTTCACCATCTTTAATATAATCAGCAATATTCGCCCCATATGCTGCTACATGATTTACGCCATACCATAATTCAAAGGCAAATACAATAGCATTCACTAAGATAAGTAAATAGGTAATCATTGGTTTTTTCATCCGAAATACGTCGTCCATTTTAGCGGCATCTTCCTGATTTTTTTTATTCAAGTCCTCTGTAATTTTAATAAATAATTCTAATCCTTTTTCCTTAAAATCGGTTTCTTTTAAAATACTCGGAAATTTATTTTTGATAATATCACAATTTTCTAAGTCTTCCATCGATTCTATTCTCGCTAATGAAACAGGGGAATCTATTTTTTGAAATTCTTTTAAGTGAACATTTTCTCCTAGGTTTACAAAAATACTAATGGCATTCATTTTTAATGAAAATGTTTTATATTTTATTTTTCTCATAATTTGTCTTGTTTTAAATAAGTCAAAATTTAGTTGCTCATCATTATGAATATAATTCGATACGATTCTAATAATTTTACAATCGTTTTCTAAGTTTTCTAACCAAATTTCATTTTGGGCTCCATGTAGAATTACTGGACTATATCCCTCTTCTGTAATAAAGTAATGAAGTAGTCTCATTATCACTTCATCGCTTGTGGTTAATGTCATTTCATTCATGTTTGTTCCTCCCATCGTTAATCATTATATCAAAATATATTTATTTTTCAAAATTTGAATTTTTTTGTGTTTTCCTCATAAACTTATAAGTAGGAGGAAGTCTATGAAAAAAATACTTTTATTTTTAGGTTGTTTGATACCATGGTTTCTAGGTGCTTTATTTGCTATGGATACATCTTTTTATCGCACCATTAATTTGCCATCTTTCGCACCCAAGCCGATTGTGTTTGGTATTGTATGGCCCATTTTATATATTTTAATTGCGTTAAGCATTTATCGTATCATCAAAGAATATGGACTAAAACAAAATAAAGAATATAGTCATATTTTACTAGCCAATTATATTTTTAATCAATTGTATCCTTTTCTATTTTTTAAGCTCCGTTCTTTATTTCTTAGTTTTGTAGATACTACAGCTCTTTTACTTAGTACTCTATTTCTTTATTATGAAACCAAAAGTCTAGATTCTAAAGGTTCTAAAATGCTACTACCTTATTTATTTTGGAATGTCTTTGCTCTCATTTTAAGCATTACCATTTATTTTATCAATCTTTGATTTGTTCTAGTATATTCGTAAAACAAGTTGGTAATGGACTATCAAATTCCATATATTGACCGGTTTTAGGATGAACAAATCCCAGTTCTTTGGCATGTAAGCACTGACCAGTTTCATCTATTTGTTTTCTCTTTCCATAAACAGGGTCATTTAAAACAGGATAGCCAATATAGTTTAGATGAACGCGAATTTGATGAGTTCTTCCTGTTTCTAGTTTTAGCTCAATTAGTGTTGCACTAGAAAAACGTTTTAATACTCGAAAATGAGTGACAGCTGGTTTTCCATTTGCGACAACTGCCATTTTTTTTCGGTCATTTGGATCTCTTCCGATTGGTGCATCAATGGTTCCTGTATCATGTAAAATGACTCCATTTACTAAAGCGATATATTTTCTATGAGCTTTTTTTTCTTCTAATTGTTTGGCTAAGTTTTCATGGGCCTTGTTGTTTTTGGCTACTACCAATAATCCCGTTGTATAGGCATCAATTCGGTGCACAATTCCAGGGCGAAATTCTCCATTCAGATTACTTAGTTCTTTTGCGTGATATAAAAGAGCATTGACTAATGTTCCATGGGTATTTCCAACGGCTGGATGGACTACCATTCCATTTGGCTTATTAACAACGATAATATCATCGTCTTCATAAACAATATCAATGGGAATGTTTTCTGGTACTGAGGCTATTGGTTCTGTTGCTAAAGGTGTTACTTCTATTTTATCGTTTATTTTGATTGGGGTGCTTGCTTTTACTGTTTTTCCATTTACAAAAATTAATTTTTGATCAATCATTTTCCCAATTTGGTTGCGACTAATTTGTAATTCTTCCACTAGATATTGGTCAATTCGTTTATAGTCTTTCGTTGCGTTTAAAGTCTGCATTTTGTTTATCTCCTTTCCATAGATACAGTATAATAAAGAATACCCCTATTACGATGCAAATGTCTGCAATGTTAAATACTGGAAAGTGATATTCAAAGATTGTAAATTCAAAGAAGTCAATTACATATCCCCTAATGATACGATCGAATAGGTTTCCTAAAATTCCACCAAAAAGCATTCCATAGCTTATTTTTTCTAATGTTTTTAGTTTTTTTCCTTTTATAAAATAATAATAAAGAGCTAGGAGTGCGGCAAAGGAGATAACAATTAATAACAGTTGTCTTCCTGCAAGTAAACTCCAAGCTGCTCCTTCGTTTTTGACATAGGTAATAGAGAAAAAAGAAGGTACGATTGGAAGTGTTTGATTAAAATATAATAATTTATCTATGATACACTTTGAAAGTTGGTCAATCAACAAAGAAAGTGCCGAAATTAATACCATTTCCTTTTTCATAAAATCACCTTTTTCATTATATCAAAAAGTAGAAAAAAAGACTAGTGTCCGAGAATATTTTTATTAGACAAGAAAAGCTCGTTTTGAACTTTTTATTTTTTACAATCGACAATTTCTTCTTCTGATATGGAACAGTGGTAACCGCTCATAACTAGATCAGATGTTGTCATAAATTTTTCTTCTTTGGTAAATACAATGGTTCCTGAGGTTGGCAAGCTTTTTAAATTTAAAAATCTATCTTTTCCATAAGTACAACTTGCTTGTCCATCTTCTCTGTTACAAGTGATAACCAAAGGTAGTTCTATTGGTTCTTCTTCTAATTGAGAGGCTAGATATTCTAGTCGAATGGAATCCATTAACGTATAAATTAAATTTTCTACCATATTATTGGCTTCTACTTTTTCATAGTTCCAATTGGATATTCCACCAAAATTATAGACATTTTTATATCCCATTTTTGCTAGTTTAGAAGCTGCTTCTTTACTCCTATTTCCACTTTGACAGTAGACTAAAATGGTTTCTTCTTTTTTAGGTAAGTTTTCATTGTTTTCTGTGATTTCATTTAAAGGAATATTGATTGCATTTTCGATATGTGTTTTCTCATATTCTTCTTTTGTTCTTACATCTAATACCACAACATCACCTTTCATCATTTCTTTAGCTTCTTCTGCTGTTATTGTTTTGTAGGATTTTTTCCCACAACCTGTTAATAGTAATGTAATAAGTGCAATATAAATTATTTTTTTCATGTTTACCTCTCCTTACTTTTATATCGAAATAGTGCTGATGGACGATGTCCCTCTCCTGTTTTCATTTTTTTTGTTTTGATTGTCTTTTTGGCTATGATTCTTCTGAATGCTGGGTCTAATAGTTTTTTTCCCAGTATTACTTCATATACTTGTTGGAGTTCTCCTAGGGTAAAATATTCTGGCATCATATTAAATACGATATCTGTATAGTTTACCTTGTTTTTTAGTCTTGTAATTCCAGTTGCTATCACTTCGGCATGGTCAAATGCTAATTTATCATTTTTGATCGTTTCATAATCATAACGTTCTGTTGTTTTTGAAGTCAATATTTTTTTTACAGTACAATGAATGGTTTCATTTCCATTATCTAATGTGATATTCATTGTTTTTTCGTCTTCTAATACGATAACATTAAACCAAGAAGCATTAGAAGATACGGTTTCAGACAGTCTATTTTTATCAACCAAAGCCATATAAGAAGTACTGATAATTCTCATTCTAGGGTCTCTATCAACACGTCCAAATGTGTAAAGTTGTTCCATATAAATATTGTGAAGATTGGTTTCTGTTGCTAGAACCCGAATGGCAGCATCGTCAATGGTTTCCTTTATTCCTACAAAGCCACCTGGCAAACACCATTTATTTTTAAATGGAAAATCATTTCTTTTTACTAATAAAATACTAAAATATTTTTCGTTTAATTTTCGATAATTTTCTTTGTCTCCATCTGAAACACTAAATAGTAAAATATCAGCTGTTACAGATAATTTTTCAAATTGGCTAGAATCATAATTTTTTAAAAATTCTTCTTCAGTTTGGTATTCTTTACTCATCATATTCACCTCTTTTTTATATTTTGATTATAACATTGTAAGCAAAAAAGAGCAAGAATTATTCTTTTACTAATTCTTGTTCTAAAGTCATTAAAATTTCATAGATGACATCTGCTTTATTTTCTTCTCTTGTATCTTTTTTTACTTGTATTTCTTTTTCAATATAATGATTTTTCTTTTTGTTATAAATGGCAAAATAGACGAAGTCATTTTTTTCTACTATGTTATTAGGATCTGTTTTCTTTAAGGTTCCTGTAATTCCTACTCCATAATCAGCATGGGCAAAGTTAGAGATTGCTTCTGCCATTGCTCGTGCTGTTTCCATACTATAAACAGTATATTTATCAATGGTTTCTTTTGGTACCCCCATTTTAATTTTATACTCATTGGAATAGGTAACGGCACTAAATAATAGTATCTCACTAGCTCCTGGAATATTGGTAATTATGTTGGCAAGGCCTCCACCTGTACAAGATTCCATGGTCGCAATTTGTTTTTTTTGTTCTCTTAATAAGTTTACAACTTTTTCTATTAATTCTCTCATTTTTACACCTCTATTTTATATTATCACAAATATTCGTTTTATTCATCTAAAAAGTTCATAATTAATCCAATTAAAATTTCTTTTTCTTTTGGATTCGATTCTGCAATTAAAAGGGTAAGTGCTGTTAAGGTGTTATTATCTATAATTTGTTTTTCACCTTTATAAAGGATATGATAAAATTGTAGAAAGTAAATAAAAAGTGTTGCAGCAATTCTTTTGTTTCCATCGATAAATACATGGTTTTTAACAGTTAAATAAAGAAAATTGGCGGCTTTTTCTTCGATTGTTGGGTAGACTTCTTTATTGTCATATGTTTGATAAAGATTTCCAATTATGGATTTTAATCCTTTGTCCCTTTCTAGTGCGAATAAATCGCTCGTTTCAAAAAACTTTAGTCTATTAATGACATCGATACAATCTTCATACTGAATTTGTAATTCACTAGAAACACCATTTATTTTTTTTATTGTCTTATGGTCATAATCATCTAATAAGTCCAAGGCTCTAGAGTACTGTCCAATTACTTTGATAATACTTTTCGCATCATTTTCTTCTAATCTATCATCCATTCGATTGGCAATATCGATCAGTTTCACAGTTTTCTCCAAATATTCTAATCGTTTTTGGTTGATAGCATATCCTTTTATCATATAGTCTTTTAGGACTTTATTTGCCCATTTTCTAAAAGCAATCCCATTTTTTGATTTGACACGATAACCGACACTAATAATCACATCTAAATTATAATAATCCATATTACGTGTAATTTCTCTATTTCCCTCTTTTTGAACTGTTGCAAAATTTGCAACAGTTGAATTATCACATTCTTCTTCTAAAATATTTTTGATATGTCTTGATATCACGGACTTATCTCTTCCAAATAATGTAGCCATTTGTTCTAAAGTAAGCCACACTGTTTCATCTTGCATATTTACTTCTAATTTTACTTCTTGGTTTTCAAACAGTATAATTTCATTTGACATTTTTTTCATCTTCTTTCTTTTTTATTTTCTTTTTCAACTCAACTCCTCATATCATTTATATCCTAATTTATCCCTATTACAGTGTGCAATACATTTGTTCTTATGTCAACTATATTTGTTAGAAAAATATCATTTTTTGAGTGCAAGTACTA
>CAYYCR010000034.1:0-13680 GCA_964470385.1 uncultured Muribaculaceae bacterium
TAAGAATTCACGTGCTTAAGCACGTAGCCTGAACTTATTTTCAATATGGTCAATATAAAAATCCATCTGCTTATAAACTTTATAAAATGAGAATTATTTTATGTAAAAGAAATCATAATGCCTATGAAAAATGTAATAGATAACAAAACGCTTTTAATCACTTAATCTTTTCACTAAAACAGTGACTAAAGTAGCAGATATTTGCCCAGTTCCAAAATATGTTAACCGTGCAATTATGTTTCGTGGTGCAGCAGCAAACTTCGCCATAATTGTTTCAGAAAAATGTATTGAGGGGCTACCTGCTGGTAGCTTTGCTGCCATATTAGGTACCGTTGTTAAAGAGCCATTTTTTGTATCATACAAATTGATAGATACTCCTTTGGTATCACCTGATTCTTCTAAACGTCCACAAAAAGTAATTTCATATATTCCATTTTTTTCAATTGTAAACGAATCTGCAGAAACTGTAAAAGTATCTGAATTATCTGGTATTATAATACTATCTTGTACTTTCATTGATCCTCCAGTCCTTGCTTCTGCAAAACTTAAAAAACAAATATCTTGTAGATTTCCTGGACCTGTTGGGCCTTGAGGTATTACAAAATCTAAAGTATATTCAATATTTTTTTGATTCATATTCCTCCTCTCATAATAAAAAATACTTCCAAATTACAATTGCTTATTATGAATATGGTATTATTCTTTTAGTATATTTTATGAGTCATCTACAAAAAAGGATATGATAAATGCTTATATAAAAGGGTTGGGTGCTAGTATATTGCTATTTACTATAAAGTACTTTTTCCCTAAACAAAATACCTTTTTTTGAAATTTAAAAAGTAGCATACTCATTTTGATATGCTACTTTAATCAATCATATTTAAGCTTCAAAATCATCTAAGAAATCATGAATGGTCATAATTTTTTCATCGATTTGTTCTAGGTCAACAATTTCTTCTTGTTGGGATTCTATTTCACTTTCTGTTAATTGATTTTTTCTTTTTAATCCTGCTACTTTAAAGACTTCTAAAATTGGTTCTCTTGTAATGGTACTACCCGTTGAATAACGGTCCGCAATTGAAAGTTCGGTTGCTTTCATTGAATTGATTTCCACTTTATTTTTTACTCCAATCATTGTATGACCATCTACAACAAAAGCAGTTAGTATTTCATAAGGATTGGTTTTGACATCTCTAACAGCAAGAACTCCTTTTCTAGCACGTGCTGTCTTTTCAAATTCTGAAATTTTTACTCTTTTTCCAGTATTTTTATTCGTAAAAATAGTAACATAAGAAGCTGATTCGTCAAAAATAAGTCCACTTCTTACCTCATCTTCTTTTAAGGTAATTGCTTTTACTCCACTTCCTTTTACTCCTACTACTGGAATTTCTTCTGTATTATAATGAAGACCATATCCTCTTTTGGTAATCACAAGAACATCGCTTCCACTATTTTGTGTTACACTTACGATTTTGTCTTTTTCTTTTAATTTCATAGCTGTCATTGGTTTGGAATAACGTTGTACTTTAAAGTCAGATAGTTTGGTTCTTTTTACCATTCCCTCTTTTGAAAACATAGTAATATAATGATCCTCTTCAAAGTCATAAACAGGAATACTTGCAATAATGCTTTCTCCAGCTTCTATTTTTACAATATTACTAATATGTTTTCCTAATTCTTTCCATTTCAAATCTGGAAGTTCATAAACAGGAATGTATAAATAATTTCCAAAATCAGTAAATAAAAGAATGGTATCTAAAGTATTCATTTCATAAAGACCAATTAAGTAATCTCCCTCTTTTAAGGCTGTTTCATCATCACTGGCACTATAACTTCTAGTAGTTACTCGTTTGACATAGCCCTCTTTGGTAACCACAACAATACAATCTTCTTTTGGAATCATAGAAGTTGTATCAATTTTAATTTCGACAATTTCGTCTTCTATTTGAGTTTTTCTTGGTGTTGCATATTCTTTTTTGATGGCTCTTAGTTCTTCTTTCATAACAGCTTTTAAACGGTTTTCATCACTTAAAATAGCCTCTAATCCTTTCACGATCATTTCTAATCGCTTGTATTCTTCTTCTAGTTCTGTTACATCGGTATTCGTCAAACGATATAGTTGCAATTTTACAATCGCATCAGCTTGTAGTTCACTAAATCCAAATTTTTTTACCAAGTTGATTGTCGCATCGGATCTGTCTTTACTAGCACGAATGGTTTTAATCACTTCATCTAAAATAGACATCATTTTTAAGAAACCCTCTACAATATGCATTCTTGCTTTGGCGGTTTCTAAATCAAACTTCGTTCTTTTTTGGATGACCTCTTTTTGATGAGCAATATAGGCATCTAATATTTCTAATATTCCTAAGGTCATTGGTCTACGGTTTACAATTGCTACCATATTAAAGTTATAAGATACTTGTAAGTCGGTATTTTTAAGCAAATAATTAACAATAAGTTCTTGATTGGCATCTTTTTTTAAGTCTATCACAATGGTTTCTGGATGTTCTAAGTCAGATTCATCTCTAACTTCGGCAATCCCCTCTATTTTTTTATCAATTCGAATATCATCGATTTTTTTTACCAAAGCTCCTTTGTTCACTTCATAAGGAATTTCACTAATCACAATCTGGTCTTTTCCTTTGGTTTTGACAAATTCATATTTGGATTGCACTATGATTTTACCACGGCCGGTTTTATAGGCGTCTAATAGTCCATTTTTACCTCTTGCGATTCCCCCTGTTGGAAAATCGGGACCTTTCACAATTTCCAAAATGGTTTCTAAGTAACAATTAGGGCTATCAATTCTTTTGATTGTGGCATCGATAATTTCTCCTAAGTTATGAGGGGGAATATTCGTTGCATATCCTGCACTGATACCAGATGAACCATTGACGAGTAAGTTTGGAAATTTTGCGGGTAAGACCGTAGGTTCTTTTAAGGTATCATCATAGTTGGGTGCCCAAATAATGGTTTCTTTATCAATATCTTTTAATAGTTCGTTACTAATTTTAGCTAGCCTCGCTTCGGTGTAACGCATGGCTGCTGCTCCATCCCCATCCATGGAACCATTATTTCCATGCATATCAACGTAAACGGTATTTTGTTTCCACCACTGACTCATACGAACAAGTGCTTCATAAATACTAGAGTCCCCATGTGGATGATAATACCCCATAACATTTCCGACCGTCTTGGCTGATTTTTTATAGGCTTTATCATACGTGTTATGATCACGATACATGGCATATAGAATTCTTCTTTGAACGGGTTTTAGTCCATCTCTCACATCGGGTAAGGCACGGTCTTGGATGATGGTTTTCGCATATCGTCCAAATCGTTCTCCCATAATTTCTTCTAAGGAGTAATCGTATATTTTTTTTATTATTTCTTCCATTTGTTTTCCCCCTAAATCTGGTAGCTATCTTCTAATGAGAATTCTACGTTTTCGTTAATCCACTCTTTTCTTGGTTCTACTTTATCTCCCATTAAGACACTGACTCTTTTTTCGGCTAAGGCAACATCTGTAATGTTTACTTTGACCAAACTTCTAGTATTTGGATCCATAGTGGTTTCCCATAACTGGTCTGGATTCATTTCTCCAAGTCCTTTGTATCTTTGGGTTTCTAGTTTGATTTTGCTTTTAGCTAAGATTTCGTTTCGTTCTTCATCACTCCAAGCATAATACACGTTTTTTCCATTAAACAGTTTATAAAGTGGAGGCATGGCGATATATAGTTTTCCATGTTCGATGAGTGGTTTCATATAACGATAAAAGAATGTTAAAAGTAAGATTTGGATATGGGCCCCATCGTCATCGGCATCGGTCATAATAATGACTTTATCATAGTTAGAGTCTTCTACTTCAAAGTCGCTTCCCACTCCTGCTCCAATGGTATGGATCATGGTGTTGATTTCTTCATTTTTCCAAATTTCTTCTAGTTTGGCTTTTTCGGTATTGAGGACTTTTCCTCGGAGTGGTAAAATGGCTTGAAATTTTCTATCTCTTCCTTGTTTGGCACTTCCTCCAGCAGAATCTCCCTCGACTAAAAATAGTTCATTTTTTTTAGGATTTTTGGCTTGGGCTGGTGTTAATTTTCCAGAAAGGGCTCGTTCTTTTTTGTTTTTGTCTTTGCCAGCTCTTGCTTCATCTCTCGCTTTTCTAGCGGCTTCTCTTACCATTTTGCTTTTGACCATTTTTTCTAAGATTGTAGTGGCTATGGCTTTGTTTTCTTCTAGGAAAAATTGTAGTTTTTCACTCACAACATTATCGACTGCATTTCTAGCTTCTGGTGTTCCTAGTTTTCCTTTGGTTTGTCCTTCAAATTGTAGTAAGTCTTCTGGTATTTTTAAACTGATAATAGCGGTTAGTCCCTCTCTGGTGTCGGCTCCTTCTAAGTTTTTGTCTTTTGGTTTTAGGTAGCCATTATTTCTTGCATAGTCATTAAATACTCTCGTAAGGGCACTTTTAAATCCCACTTCATGAGATCCTCCATCACTAGTTTTGACATTGTTGACAAACGAGATAATATTTTCAGAATAAGTATCTGTATATTGAAAAGCAACATCGACTTCGATTTTATCTTTAATTCCCTCAAAATGAACAGAGTCATGTAGGGCTTTTTTATCTTCGTTAACATATTCAACGAATGCTTTTAGTCCGTTGTCATAATGGAAAATATCTTTCTTTTTATCTTCTTCATCTATAACTTCAATAGTTAATCCTTTGAGTAAAAAAGCACTTTCTTGCATTCTTTCGCATACTGTTGTATAAGAAAAGTTGATTGTTGAAAATATTTCACTATCGGGCATGAAATGGACTTTGGTTCCGGTTTTGCTTGTTTTTTCTAGTTTTTTTAATGGAGTATCTAGTTTGCCACCATTCTTGAAACGAATAAAATGTTCATAGCCATCTCTTTTGATTGTAACTTCCATCCAGGTGCTTAAGGCATTTACGACACTGGCTCCGACACCATGTAATCCACCTGATACTTTATAGCCCCCCTCTTCAAATTTTCCTCCAGCATGTAATACGGTATAGATTACTTCTGGTGTACTTTTTCCGCTTGTATGAACTCCGACAGGTACTCCTCTTCCCTCGTCTTCTACACTTACACTATGGTCTGCATGTAATATAATTTTGATTTTATTTCCATATCCGTTAATGACTTCATCGATACTATTGTCAACGATTTCCCATACCAAATGGTGAAGTCCTCTTTTATCGGTGGAACCAATATACATTCCAGGTCGCTTTCTTACTGCTTCTAGTCCTTCTAATATTTTAATTGAATTTTCATCATATTTTACCATAAACTCACCCCGTTATTGTTATCATCTTGTTCATTATATCAAATTTTTTTGGGGTTTGCAAAGAATTTTTTTTATTTTTACACTATTTTTTGTTGTAAATAAAGGGATTTTTTCAATTTTTTAGAGTCTGTAAAATTATATATTTTGACCTTTATTGTTAAAAATGTAACAGGATAATTAATACTTAATAGTGGTGTGATGAATATTGATTAAAACAGAACAATACCTAAATTTAACAAAATCATTGTTGATATAGTTTAAAATATCATCTTCTAAAAATATTGGATACTCTTCATTTCTAAAATCATTTTAAATTTGTTGATACAACTAATGTAGTAAATAGCAGTTCTGTCACTCCACCTGTTTTTAAGGAAGTTTTAGCTTTTAATAAATCTTCTTTCATAAATAAAAGCCCCTCAAACAAAAAATTTGAATAACTTCCCAAAATGAATTTTCAGAAATTACATTCTCTTTTTATAAATTTTGAAGCTTTGTATTAGACTGTTGCAAGGAAAATTAAAATTTCAAACTAACTATATGCTTGCAAATATACAATTTTTATAAGTATCCGCAACAATATAGTACACAGCAAATTTCGATATTTCCTTGATTTTTCTATCACTAATTTGATATAATGTTTTTGATAAGAAAAGAGGTAATTGAAAATATTAAAATTTTTTAACAATTGTCAAAATCTAAGTGACTTAAAAAAAGAATACTTAAAACTAATAAAAAAATATCATCCAGATTTAGCCAAAGATAAATTGGAATTTGAACAACGTAATGAAATATGTGCCGAAATAAATAATGAGTATGAATTACTTTTCAAAAGATTTCCAAAAAGTAACAAGGCAGAGGAAAGTGCATATCATAGCATATATGAAGATATTATTAATGGAAGTGAAGAAGCAAAAAATGCCTGCAATGAAATTGCAGATAAAATTTCTGATTTAACTATAGATTATAATTTTTATCATATAATTGATGGTGCAAAATGGTGGGAAGACCAAATTTTAATTGAAATAGATAATACTATAAGAATATTCTGGGATACCTGTTTCACGAAAAAAATAATTGGTAATGAATTTGCTAAATTATTTGAATTATGTAATTTTAATGTAGAAAAAATGAGAAGAACTATAATGTTTTTAAGTACAGGTGCAATATCAGAAAAAGATATTCATACTAATTTAACATCAAACAGTCCCATTCCTTTTTTTGACGACAATATAATTGTAGAAAATTTACCTGATTATAATTCTTTTTTACTTTTAAAAAAAGATATCACTGACGAAAATACAATAGAAGCATGGATTGAATTTTGCCAAAAACAAAGAGATAATTTTTCTGAAAAGTTTTATGACACCGTAATACAGAAAATTCCTTCTGGAAAACAAAAGTAATTTTCATATAACAACTATAAAAGAAAATTGCTTTTTTTTAGCCTTATAGTTTAAATCTACCTCTGTTTCAAATTCTATTGAAAACTTTTTTGCTGAAGCAAAATTTTAAAAATCATACCTAAAGTATATTAAAAAGCCTTTAAATACAACAAATAGATAGCTATCGCTAGCCTTTTAAAGTACAGTTGGAATTTCACACTCACTTCAAAGTCTATTTGAGTGTTTTTTCTTCATTTCAGCTACTATCAACCATCTGAATTTAAATGCTAGAATAAAGGGGCAAAAATAGAAAAAAATTTTATTGCATTATTTACTAAATCACTTCCGGGGTTAAAAAATTTATTGAAATTGTTAATACTGCTAATCAATCGTAAATGATATCCTATACTAAATTTGCAGCAAACTGTTGCAAATTTTCGTCTTCTTTATATTCTTCATAAAACAGTTTTATATAATTTAAATTTCTTTCTGTTACATCCTTTAAAGATTAAAAAAGGTCATCATGAACGAAAATCATTTCATGACGGCCCTTGTTTTATTGAATCTCTACTATTTTTCTTTTAAATATTTTTTGAGTCAATCACTTTTCTCCAAAATTTCGAATGGCATCGGTTTTTCCTATTTGCCTAGCACCTGTTACAATTAGTGGCTTTTTATCTACTGAATTTTTCCATTCGAGCAAATACTCGTCTATTTTTCTTCTTAGTCTTAGCCATATGTGTTCCTCCAACTTATATCACAAAATTCCAGCCAATTTGATACCATTTTTTCACAAAATTCTTTTTTATCTATAATGGTCATCTTTCCAATTGGGCTTTATCCATTTGTTCATAATACTGGTTAACTCTATTTTAACTTTTACTATCATTATCAAGTTTCTCATAATACTTGTAACGTTTGATTGCTTCTTCTTTTTGACTTTTTAATAATTCTTTCGCATGATCTTTATTAATTTTTTCTAACATTGCATATCTAGTTTGATTCATCAAAAATTCTTCATACAAATCAAAATTAACATTTTTACTATCTAATGTAAAGATTCCTGTTTCTGGTTGATAACGGAAAATGGGATAATATCCACAAGTAGTTGCTAGTTTTTCCATCTCTACACTGTTTTCTAGTCCTCCTTTAATCCCATGAGAAATACAAGGAGTATAAGCAATTACAATGGATGGTCCACGATGAGCAGCTGCTTCTTTCAGTGCCTTAATTAATTGCATTCCATTGGCTCCCAGTGAAACTTGGGCAACATAAGCATTTGGGTAAGTTAAAGCGATTCGGGCCAAATCTTTTTTGGAAGTTTCTTTACCACTAGAGGCAAATGAAGCAATGGCTCCTTTAGGACTTGCTTTAGAAGATTGTCCTCCCGTATTAGAGTAAACCTGACTATCTAATACTAAGATATTGATATTATCATTACTTGCTAACACATGATCTATTCCACTAAAACCGATATCATAAGCCCAACCATCTCCACCAATTGCCCAATACGTTCTTACTGGAAGATAGTCTTTTAAAAGAGTAAAATCATCTGGTAGTGTTTCATAATCTAGGCTTTCATATACTTTTCTAGTAATTTCATAATCATCTTGATTGTCCACATATTCTTTTAATAATTCTTTATTGGGATTCTCTTCTTCTATCAAATGTTTCATAATTTTTAAAAGTCGTTTTTTTAATACTGAGGAAGCGGTTTGCATTCCATATCCATATTCTGCATTGTCTTCAAATAAAGAACTAGCCCATGCCACTATATATGGCATACTAGGCATACTACCACCATAGATAGAAGAACAACCTGTCGCATTGGCAATCATCAAGGAATCCCCAAATATTTGTGTTAACAATTTAATATAAGCAGTTTCTCCACATCCTGCACAGGCTCCAGAAAAAGCAAATTTTGGTTGATTGAATTGGGTTCCTTTTATCGTTTGATTAAGCATTTCTTTTTTGACGGTTACATGTTCTAATAAATAATCAAAAGTCTTTTGGACATTTTCTTTTAAGGAATGATCTAATTTATCTGTGGTTAGTGCTTTATCTCCTTTTTTCCCTGGACAAGTCTTGATACAAACGCCACAACCAGTACAGTCCTTAGCGGAAATTCCAAGGGCATAATAATAATCACTTCCAATTGCTTCTTTACAAATCCGTTTTACATAGTCTGGAGCTTTCTCGTATTCCTCTTTGGAAAGTAGGAATGGCCGAATGACTCCATGAGGACAAACAAACGAACATTGATTACATTCGATACAATTGTCTAAAATCCATTTTGGAACAATATCACTAATGGCTCTTTTTTCTAAACTAGCAGTTCCTGGAATAAAGCTTCCATCTTTATATGGCAACATATCAGCTGTTGTAAGTTTATTCCCAAGTCGTTTTGTCATCATATCATAAACACTATGGCTATCTTCTTTGGTTTCTTCCTTTTCTTTTTCTAGTGTTACTGTAAATGGTTCTAAATAAGAGGGTGCCTCTTCTATGGCATCACAATTGGCTTTATATAAAGCTTCTCCTTTTTTGAAAAACTTATTTTTAGCATATTCTTTCATTTTTTCTTTTGCTAAATCATAATCCACTAAGTGAGAAAGTTTCATAATTACACTTTCTAAAATGGTACTAATTCTATTTTGAAGTCCTATTTTTCTAGCTAGTTCATAGGCATTAATTCGGTAACATTGAATGTTTCTTTCCACTAAAATTTCTTTGACTTTTAATGGCAACATTTCTTTCACTTCTTCTTTGGTTTTACTTGTATTCAAAATAAAAATTCCGTTTTCTTCAATACTATCTAAGACTGAAAATTGGTTTAGATAATTTTCCTTAGTAACAACTACGACACTTGGATTTTCTACATAATAAGTAGAACGAATCGGATTTTTGGAAAATCGTAGGTGGCTTGCTGTTACTCCACCTGATTTTTTAGAGTCATATTCAAAATATCCTTGCACATAATCTTCTGTGTTTTCTCCGACTAATTTCATAATGCTTTTAGAAGCACTAATCATTCCATCACTACCATATCCATAGATTAAAAATTCTTTGGCATTTTTGATTGTAAAGTCCCCGTCTATTTCTAAACTAAGTCCTGTAATATTGTCAGTAATTCCAATCGTAAAGTTATTTTTAGGTTCTTTTTTTAACATATCATATACTGCTTTTATCATCGCTGGTGTTGTATTTTTACTAGATAGTCCATAACGTCCTCCTACTACTTTGATGTCTTTTTCTTTTAATATATTAGCAACATCTAAATAAAGTGGTTCTCCATTACTTCCTGCTTCTTTGGTTCTATCTAATACTGCTACTTTTTGGGTTGTTTTTGGAATGTTTTTTAAAAAATATTTTTCACTAAATGGACGATATAAGTGTACTTCTAATAGTCCACAATGATATCCATTTTCGTTTAATACATCGATTGTTTCTTTAATGGTTTCACAAACGGATCCCATTGCAATAATCATGATACTTGCTTCTTTATCTCCATAGTACATAAAGGGTTCATAATGCGTATTTGCTTTTTGATTGATTTTTTCCATATAGGAATTTACAATATCTGGTATGTTATCATAATCTTTATTTCTTACTTCTGTCATTTGAAAATAAATATCATCATTTTGAGCAGTCCCACGGATTACTGGTTTTAATGGGTTTAAGGCTTTTAGGCGAAATCTTGTAAGGGCTTCCTTATCAATCATTTCTGCAAAGTCCTCTTTTTCTAAAACATCAATTTTAGAAAGTTCATGACTGGTTCTAAATCCATCAAAAAAATGCATAAATGGTAAACTGGACTCAATCGCACTTAGATGAGCTACGACTGAAAGATAAGCGGTATCTTGTACAGAAGAAGAGGCTAACATACAAAATCCTGTGCTTCTAGTGGCATAAATATCTTGATGATCTCCAAAAATACTTAAGGCATGGGTAGAAAGAGATCTTGCTGCTACATGCATAACACAAGGTAACATTTCACCTGCCATTTTATACATATTTGGTATCATTAATAACAATCCTTGACTTGCTGTATAAGTACTCGTTAAACACCCTGCTTGCAAAGATCCATGGACCATTCCAGCAGCCCCTGCTTCACTTTGCATTTCTACTACCTTGACTTGATCGTCAAATAGATTTTTGATTCCTTTACTTGACCATTCATCAATATGTTCTGCCATTGGACTTGATGGTGTAATCGGATAGATTCCCGCTACTTCAGTAAAGTAATAAGAACTTCTTGCACAAGCCTCATTTCCATCTATTGTCATTTTTTTTATCATATTCATCGTCTCCTTTTTCTAGTTTTATTATAACATCATTTGTTTGTTCATTCAATGAAATATCTTTGTTCTAAAACATCAGTTTACAGAAAAAAAGTAGGTTATTCTACTTCTTAATTGTATAAGTGGTCCCTTCTCTAGTATCTTTTAGTTCAATTCCTTTTTCTTGTAATTCACCTCTAATTTGATCTGCCAAAGTATAATCTTTATTCTTTTTGGCTTCGTTTCTTTTTTCAATCATTTTTTGGATATAATCTTCTAGTTCTTGTTCTATATTTTGTTCTTTTAATAAGTCTAATGATAATACTAAGTCAAATGAGGCAATCAAATTCCTTTTAGTTGCATTGTTACAATCCGCTTTTAAAACATCATATAAAGTGGTAATGGCATTGGCTGTATTAAGATCATTTTCTAAAGCTTTTTTAAATTGTTGTTGAAACTTAGAAACGATGTTATCATCAATTTCTCCGTCTAACTCTTTATTAATTGCCTCTACTTTACTTCGTAGTTTTTGATAAGCATTTTTTGTGGCATCCATTGCCTCATAACTAAATACAAGTTGGCTTCTATAGTGGCTATTTAAACAAAATAAACGATATACTAATGGATCATAACCTTTACTTTTTAGTAATGATAAGGTCAAAAATTCGCCTTTTGATTTACTCATTTTCCCACTACTGTCGTTAAGGTGTTCTCCATGACACCAATAGTTACACCATTTGTGTCCAACGAAACTTTCTGATTGGGCAATTTCATTGGTGTGATGAGGAAAGATATTATCGACTCCTCCACAGTGAATGTCTAAGTATTCTCCTAAGTATTGATAAGAGATTCCAGAGCATTCTATATGCCAACCTGGATATCCTACTCCCCAAGGACTATCCCATTTCATGACTTGATTTTCAAATTTAGAAATGGTAAACCAAAGTCCAAAGTCAGCGGGATTTCTTTTGGCTTTGTCTTCTTCTACGTCTTCTCTAACGCCAACCAATAAGTCTTCACTGTTTTTTCCAGATAATTCATAATAGTTGGGAAATTTAGTAACATCAAAGTAAATATTTCCTGCTGATTTGTAGGCATATCCTTTTTCAAGAAGTGTTTCAATCATTTTGATATACATGTCAATATGGTCGGAGGCTTTTTCTATGATTGCTGGTTTTTTGATGTTTAAAGCTTCTATATCATTCATGAATGCTTCTGTATAAAACTGGGCGATTTCATAAACGGTTTTATGTTCTCTTTCGGCTCCTTTTAGCATTTTGTCTTCGCCCTCATCACCGTCACTTGTCATATGTCCAACATCCGTAATATTCATAACTCTTTTTACGTCATATCCTAAATATTCTAATGATTTTTGTAGAATGTCTTCAAAAATATAGGTGCGAAGATTTCCGATATGGGCAAAATGATAAACGGTTGGTCCACAAGTATACATTTTTACAATTCCTTTTTCGTTTGGAATAAATTCTTCGATTTTTTTACTAAGGGTATTATATAGTTTCATAAGACTCACCTTCTTTATTCATTATAGCATAGTATGAGGTTTTTGGGCAATGATTTCATAGTCTATGAGTTCAATTTGATTAGAAAGAAAGTCTGGGTTTGTATCTACTGGATTCCCGAGCTTTGTCGATAGGTATTTTTTGTTGTCATCTGGAAATAGGGTTACCACATTACCACCAATTTGATTTTCACATTGAATGGCTGCAAGCATATTGGCTCCTGATGATATTCCTACACCGAGTCCTAATTTCTTTGCTAGTAAACGACTCATGTTGATTGCGTCTTCATCATGTATGACATAAATATCATCTAGTATTGTTTGATCAACAAGGTCTGGTATAAAGTCATCTCCGATTCCTTCGATTAGATGTTGTTTTTTTATTGTTCCTGTGGTTAAGAGAGGGGCTTCAGCTGGCTCTAATGCTGCTATAAAGATGTTTTTGTTTTGTTCTTTTAATCGTTTTGCAATTCCCATTAAGGTTCCGCCTGTTCCAATTCCAGATACAAATCCGTCTATCTTCACTGGTATTTGCTTGATTATTTCGTTTGCTGTTTTTAAGTAGTGTACTTCTATATTATCTATATTTGAAAATTGATTTGGACGATATCCATTTAATTGTTTGGATAGTTGGTCTGCCCTTTTGATGCATTCTTTAAATCCTCCCTCTTCTTTCGAAACAAGATTTACTTTAGCTCCATATGATTCCATCAGTTTAACTCTTTCTTTACTTGCCCAATTTGGCATAAAAATAATGACTGGATGTTTATAATATGCCCCTAAGGCAGAAAAAGAGATTCCAGTATTACCACTGGTTGCTTCTATGATAGGCATTCCTGGTATTAATGTTTTATTCTGATATGCTTTTTTGATTAAGTAATCGGCTACACGATCCTTGATACTTCCTGTTAGATTATAGGATTCTAATTTTATATAAATTTCTCTTTGTTTGTTTTGATACAAATAAGTAATTTTAATCATTGGAGTTTCTCCAATTATATTATTCATGATATCACCTATTTTAATATAGATAAAAAACTTTTTTTTGACACAAATTTGAAGTGAAATTAAAAAAAATTATTGCATATTATAAATTAGTATGATATGATATAGAAGTAAGTTGAAATCGGACCTTTAGCTCAGTTGGTTAGAGCATCCGGCTCATAACCGGGCGGTCGTAGGT
>CAYYCR010000035.1:0-13359 GCA_964470385.1 uncultured Muribaculaceae bacterium
ATCTTGATTGGATTTCACATTATTTACAATATCAAAAACAATAGTATTTGAGTTTCCTACTGCGAATACTCTTCCTAGTTGTTGTAAAAATAAAATCGGAGATATGGTTGGTCTTAGCATAACAATTCCGTCTATATTTTCTACATGAAGTCCCTCATTTAACATATCAATGCAAAACAATAATTTGATATGAGAATTAGTAGAAGAATAAAACTCTTTTAATTCTTTTTCATTATTACTATTGTTATAATAAACAGAATAGGTATCAATTTCAGAATTTATTTTTGAAAACCAAGTTGGAACTTCTTTCATCATTGCTTCCATGTGTTCTTTATCTTTACAAAATATAATATATTTTCCATTTTGTTTTTGAATATATTTAGAAAATAACTCATCTAGTTTAGTCGCTTTTTCTAAGTTTCTTTTGGCAAATTCCAATTTTTCTTTTAGTTCTTTTTTTAATTTCAAATCGATAATCTTTTCAATTTGTTTTTCATATCGTTTGATATCTTGATCTAATTTATAAATCCCATTTACATAAGTAGGAAAAGTTAAAATTCCTCTAGCTACTGCTTCTGTTAAATCCATTTGAAATACGACATGATTATCAAATAATTCATCTGACATATTTCTATTTTGATCCAAATATCGAATTGGAGTCGCAGAAAGTCCAAGTACTTTAGCACTCGGATTTTTTTCTAGTAATTTGATTACTCCTTTTCCCCAAACTGGTGCTCCACAACGATGAAACTCGTCTAATACAATATGATTGATATCAGAAAAATCTCCACTATCTATTTGTGTTCCTAATTTTGAGTAAGTCATTATTTTTAAATTTGGAAAATCATTTAATTTATATCCACTTGCTTTCATATGTTCCTCATACTGTAATTGTATAGAATAAGAGGGAACCAATATCAAAGTTTTTTTATCTTGATTTTCTTCTATCCACTTAAGTGCAATAAAACTCTTTCCTGTTCCTGGAGGTTCTACAACAGCAATCTTATTTTTTTCTTCAAACCCTTTTTTTACTCTTTCATAAGCCTCTTGGTTATGCTCTTTTAATATAACACTCATTAGTCCACCCCTACTTTGATTAACAATGTTAATACGTCTTTTCTTTTTATGGGCTTTATTATATCACAAGTTCCTCTTTTGTCAAATCTAGCTTTTTAAATTCTATTTATTTTTGATTGATTTTTAGTATTTTTATGTTGCTTTTTTAAGACAATCAGTTTGTATTATATTTTTACACATTTTTTCATTTTATATAGTTTCGCAAGAAGTCTATTTAATAAGCATTAAAATTGTCAAATATATGGTTATTAAAAATTAGCATTGATAGTTTTTTTTAAACTATACTAATGGTATAGATAAAAATAATATAATTTGTTATATAATGAGCTTGAGGTGTGAGGAATGAATCAAGAAAAAATTGGAAGATTTATAGCAAATTTGCGAAAAGAACAGAATCTTACGCAACAAGATTTAGCTGATAAATTGCAAGTAACTGATAAAGCTGTAAGCAAATGGGAGAATGGGAGATGTTTACCAGATGTATCTTTTTTAGAAGAATTATCTAATATATTTCAAGTTACAGTGATTGAATTGTTAAAGGGGGAAAGAAATTATAAGAAGAAAGAAATTAATAATGCTATTAAAGTATTGGAGGTCAATAATCTATCTAAATCGTTTGGAAAAAGAAAGGTGTTAGACGATGTTAGTCTTGATATATACGAGGGTGAAATAATTGGATTAATTGGACCTAATGGTGCGGGAAAAACTACATTTATTAAATCCGTTTTAGGACTTTATAATTTTAATAATGGTAGTGCTAAAATATGTGGCTATGATACAAAAACTAATTTAGAGAATGCTTTATCTAAAATAGGTTGTATTATTGAAAGTCCAGATATGTATGACCATCTTACAGGACGACAAAACCTACATATTGCAGAACTTCTTAACAATGTGAAAGATTCTAACTATGTAGATGAAATGATTAAATTTGTTAAGTTAGAAGAACGTATCAATGACAAGGTTAAAAAATATTCTCTAGGTATGAAGCAACGATTAGGACTTGCCAATGCTCTAATAAAAAAACCTAAATTACTAATATTGGATGAGCCTACTAATGGACTAGATCCTAAAGGTATTAAAAACTTACGAGAACTATTAAAGAAAATTAGTGTAGAATCTTGTATGAGTATTCTAATTAGTAGCCATATTTTATCAGAAGTTGAAAATATATGTGATAGAATTGTAATTATAGATAATGGAAAAATTGTTAGTGTTTTTGGTATAGAAGAAGTTAAATATAAGAATAAATCATTAGAAGAAGTATATTTTAAGAAAACTGAAGCTTTTGAAGATGAGGAGGTTAACAATGAAAATAATTAATTTAATAAAGTGCGAATTTATTAAAAATTTTAGTATAAAGAAACTTCTTATCGCTACATTATTACTATTTTTTGCTTCTTTCTTTATCTTAAAACTAACTGAAACAGGTGAAATCCATTTAGATAATAGTATCAAATATAGGTTTGATAATGCTCAAGAAGAATATAATAAGTTACTTAACAAAAAAGATAAAACATTAGAAGAAGAATATAATATTGTTTTTTATGAATATTATCTTGAATTACTTGATATATTAAAAAGTGTTAAAACGATTACTTACGATAGGCAAAGCGAAATATTTTTCAATGTAATATCATACAAAACACAAAATTTTCTAATTGATAAAATAATCAATGAGCATGATAATGATACAATTAAAAATTCATGTAAAGCAAAAGATAAAACTTATTCAAGTGAAATGGAAAAAACAATTAATGATTTATGCAATAATTATACTGAGGAAGAACTAATCGATTTATATAAAAAGAATGATGAAAAATATAATGATTATAAAAAATTGTTTGAAGAAGATAAATATTATTTATATCTTAAATATGAAGTAGAACATGGTAATTTAGAATCTGATGAATTTATAGAAATGCTAATTGATAAGAAAGTTGAAAAGATGACAGGGATAGTAGCTCTAAATTATTTACAATATATTTCAGTTGGAAAAGGTGATGTTAGTTACTTACAAGAAAACAAAAAAATAAAACACGATAATGAAGCTTTTCGGGCAATATTATCATATAGTTCTATTCATAATATCCCCCATGATATAGAGTATAATTATTGGAATAATGTTTCTAGTGAAAAAACTTATATGACAACTAAAAAAGCTGTAAATCAAGTTTATCATTTATCTTTTATTATAATGATTATTATAAGTATTACTTGTGGTGGTATCATTAGCAATGAACATAATAAAGGAACTATCAAAAATCTTATTACAACGCCTACAAGGAGGTGGAAAATTGTATTAAGTAAATTCATTTATCTAGTTTTAAACACTTATTTATTATGGTTCATTGGTCTAATTGCAATTAGTTTATTAGCAGGATTAAAATATGGCTTTAGTGACTTATTAACACCAAAACTTGTTTACATGGGTAGTAAGGTTGTTGAAGTAAATTACTATTTATATACTATAAAGATGATATTTTTAGCTAGTATTCCATTGATTTGTTATCTAAGTATTTTATTGTTTATATCAACAATATCATTAAATACCTCTTTAACAGTTGGTATTACAAGTGTATTAGGTGTCCTTGCTCCAGTAGTATGGATTATGTCCGTGGCTGGTAATATTAAGCAAATTGTATATACACCATTGTGGTATTTTGATTGTGGCTTTATGTTTAATAATGATGTTCATTACATTGAAACAATACTTTTTAAAAATGTTTATTTTGATTTATCAACAGGAATTATTAGTTCTATTATTGTGATAATTATTTTATATATAGTTACAAATATTGTTTATATCAAACGGGACATTAAAAATTAGAAAATAAATATAAAAATCAATTTGTTACAATATACTTAATAAAAAAATAACCCTGATAGTAATATGACTATTAGGGTTTTACTTATTCATTAAACATCTTGCGAAACTAGCTATGTAGGCAAAAATTATAAAAACAACAGATTTAAATAATCCTAGAATAAAAGTTTTTTATGTGACTTCTATATCTTTCTGATAAAATTCTGAAAATTTTTAGTGTCAATATTTTAAATTCTATTTAGTTTTCAGTATCGGAAATTTCAAAATAAAAGGTTGTTCCAATATTTTTCTTTGAGATTACACCATATGAAAATCCATGATCTTCTAATATTTTTTTTACAATAGATAATCCAAGACCAGTTCCAATCACATTGCGTTTATGTTTTTTTTCATTTTTATAATATTTATCCCAAATATGTGGCAAGTCTTTTGGGTTAATTCCCTTTCCACTATCTTTGATTTCTACCCTTATTTTTTCATTTAGTTTTATGATATTTATGATAATGGTTTTATCTTCTCCTGTATAATTAATGGCATTATTAATAAGATTATAAATCACTTGTTCCATTCTTTTTGGATCAGCTTTTATCATGATTGGTTCTGTTGTTTCAAAAATAAACTGGTAATTTTCTGTTTCTTTTAAAATATCGTAACGTCTTAAAATTTGATTCATAAGTATTGTCAAATCGATCGTCTGCTTTTGAATAGGTTCAATAGAAGATTGTACTTTAGAAAGTTCTAGAATATCATTTACTAAAATATTTAGTCTATCTGTTTCTTCGATAATAATATTTAAGTTTTGAACTCTCTTTTCCTCATTATCATTATTTAAGTCTCTTGCCATTTCCGCATAAGCTTTAATCATGGTAAGTGGTGTTTTTAAATCATGAGAAACATTAGCCATCAAATCTCTTCTTAGTTCTTCTGTTTTTGATAACTCATTCTTTGCTTGATTCAAAGTGTTGGAAAGCTCTTGAATTTCAGCAATATCAGTATTTCCGTTAAATTTAAAGTTATAGTTTCCTTTAGACATTTTTGTTGCAGCCTTGTTTAATTCGATGATTGGTGCTGATATTTTTTTAGAAATAAAATAGGCAATTGTAAAAGAAAGTAAAAGTACTAATAATGTAACATAGATGAGTTGGGTAGATAATATTTTAGTGGTAGCATCTAATGGTTCTAGGGAAGCACTTACAAAGACATATGTCTGATTATCTAGTTTTAAACCATAAATAAGCATTTTGTTTTTTAAATCAGAGTTGGTAATAGTATATGTATTTTGCTTTAATCCACTTTCGATAAAATGATACTGATATTGGTCACGACTTGCTTTATCTTTCATCATACATCCACGATTAAAAGAACTAGAAATAAAAGAAGAATTCCCTCTTTGCAGAACCTCGATACAAACCCCTTTTTCAAAGGCAATCATATTAAGCATAGAATCAATGTTTTTACTATCATAATATTCTACAATTTTCTTGGCCGTTTCATTTAAATCTTTTCGTTTAGACCATTCATAATAATTATCTAAAAAAGCAATTTGAAATAACCACAAAAATAGTAAAATAAGACAGGAAAAGATAGCTAAATAAGACCATATTTTTATGGTAAGACTATTTTTCTTTAATGACAAATTTATACCCCATTCCACGAACTGTTACAATCAAGTCTCGATATTTTCCTAAATTATTTCTTAGCATTTTGATATGTGTGTCAATCGTTCTATCATCCCCAAAAAAATCATATCCCCAAATTCTACTTAATAATTGTTCTCTAGAAAGAGCTACATTTGGATTTTGAATAAAATATAGTAATAAATCATACTCTTTTGGAGTAAGAGAAAGTTCTTTTTTCTCTAATGTAACCGTATGGGCTTTTTCATCAATGACTAAATCTTGATATTGATATATATCTTCTTTTATTTTATGACAACGTTTTAAAATCGCTTTTACACGTGCCATAAGTTCTTTAGGACTGAATGGTTTGGTTAAGTAGTCATCTATCCCTAGTTCAAATCCAGATAATTTATCATATTCTTCTCCCCTAGCTGACAAAATGATCGTTGGAATACTTTTCCTTTCTTTCATTTGTTTCAGTGTATTAAAGCCGTCTAATTTGGGCATCATAATATCTAAAATTAAACAGTCAATATCTTCTTTTTTAATAATATCAAGTGCTTCTTCTCCATTACTTGCTTCGTATATTTCATATCCATCATGTAAGGCATATTCTTTTACTACCTCACGTATGAGCTTTTCATCATCAACAATTAGTAGTTTCATATAAACTCACCTCTCCTTTTAATTATACAGAAAAATATGTAATTTGTGTGAAAAAGGATGAAAAAGCCATCAATTTGATGGCTTATTACTTCCCTTATTATTCTGCTTCTACTGCTTTATCAATAATTGATTTATCAATTTCTTTTACTGATACTTTATTAAATTCACTAAATGTTATTGTAAATTTAAGTTTTGAATATTCTACATCTTCTTCTAGTTCAATGGCATCTTTTAAATCTGCTTCCATTTTTGAGATGTAATTCGTTTTTTTATTCACATAGATATCAAGTGTTACATCTTTTGTTAAATTCATTCCATCCGTTGTTCCACTTTCTCCTAAAAGAGATAGATTTTTTTGAAATTCCTCTGGTGTTACGGTTACTTGATAATGATCTTCCTCTTTGGTACTATCTTTTTTTGTGGCATTAGAATATTTACCAATTGGTTGAGTACTCATATTTTGTAATTCCTGTTTTGTCCAAGAATCATCTTCACTTGCGTTTTCCATATACATTATGTTATTCTTTAAATCTGCATAGCCATTTATGTCAACATTAATTCCAAACATAGTCATTTTCATATTCATTTTAGCAAGTTTTGTTTTGGTATCCATATCCATTCCCATTTTGATAGGAACTTCCATTTCAATTCCACTACTTTTGATTCCCATATCGATTGCGTAATCCATATGGTAGCTTTTGGCACTATTGGTTTTTTCAATGGCACCTTCTAGTCCTTCTTTACTTGTACCACAAGCAGTAAGTCCAAAAACAATTAAGGGTAATAGTAATAATTTTAATTTATTTTTCATTCTTTCTCCTCCTACTACCATTAGTATAGTACAAATTTCCTAAAAAGGGAACTCGTTTGTGAGAGATTTGTGAAATTTTGTATCTTTTTGTCAAAAAAATAAGCTACTGGTAAGCTTATTTTAATTTGGTTGGATCTTTTTTATAATTCTGAGCAGTTATTTGGTCATAACCATTGATAATTTTTGGATTTTTAACCCTTAAAATTTCCATAACTTTTTTTCGTTCTTTTGTATCAAGGGCTAATCCAAGTCCAACTTTATCTTTAAATTTTATGATTAAATATTTTCCGGTTTCAACTAAGCCATAACGTTTCATTCCCTTTTCATACATCCAAACGGCTTCATTTACTTTGTGATAAGTAAAGCCAAATCCTTTTAAGTCAAAGATATAATTATTGGTAATACGGACATCTTTATTTTGAAATAGGTATGGACCGTTTTGAAATTCAAAACTTGCTTTGTCTACATTTTCTTCTTGTTCTAAGGTCTTTCCTTTGTAAACTACGAATTTATTTGGTCTAAAAATCATTTTTAATCCCTCTAATAATTTATAGGCTAATAAAGCAATACCAATTCCAACTAATATAACAGGAAGAATATATGGGAATCCTCTTCCGTCATATTGATTAAACATACGAGGAAAGAACATTTCTTTTACTTGTTTTTCGGTAATAATTTCTTCTTCCAAAGCAAATCGTTCTATATAGTCCTGTTGCATTTTATCTAAAGTGTTTTTAAATACTTTGTTATTGAATGATACAAATGTTCCTGAAATTTGTCTTAATCCTTCCCCATTTAGTAGTTCATCAGCAGTAGCAGTATCAGCAAGTGTTACAATGACATTTCCTTCTAAATCAACATCTAAAAACTTTCCTACCACTTTGCCATCTACAACATAATTATAACCAGCCTCATAAATATTTGTAGTTTCTATGGTTGTGAATCTTCCCTCTTTCTCACATTTTTGTAGTCCATCAAAGCTTTTAGCGACACAAGTGCCTTTAAAAGAACCAATGACTTGTTTGTGCAAAATAATTAAAGGCAGTAACATTAATAAGATAAAAATGGAATAAAGAATCGACTTTAAAATTCCTTTCTTTTTAATAATCCCTTGAAATTCTTTCATGAAAATCCCCTTTCATATAACAAATTTATTATATCATACTTTTATCGGTTCATCACAAAAATTTATTTCAAAAATAGAAGAACTTGATTTTTAAACCATTTGTTTTTTAAAACTATTTAATAGTATTATAATAAAAAGCAGTGCTTTCACACTACTTTATATCTTTTTTAAAGCTTCTTTCTTGTAATAACCAGTTGTCCCAGTATTATCGCCAACCCTATAAGGAAACAAGGCATTTTTATCATATCCTAATACGCTTCTTTTAAACCCGATTCCAAATGCGATTTTCCCAGATCCATCTTTTGAAGCTTTTCCTGGTGCTATAATTTCAACACGATCTCCAATATTTAGTTCATTATTACTAGCAAGTCTTAAATCATTTTCGCTAACCCATCCAAGTCCATTATTCAAATTATATGGTTTTGTGGCACCATTTTTAAGATTTACTCTAGTAATCGTTGCTTGCATATTCTTTCTTTTTTGACCAGGGCCATTTCCGTAACTATCTTTATATAAAGTCCCTGTAAATATAACATTGTCTCCTACTTTGAATTTTCTATTTTCTTCTGCTGGTTCTGTTAGATGATTTAATTTTTTTTCGCGAATGATTTTTGGGTAGTCTTTATATGCAATATCTCCATCTACAAAACCGTCAATTCCAGGAAGCGTTAGTTTAGAGGTGTATTGCCACATTCCAAATGGTTTTACATAAGTAGGTTCACTGCTCCACTGTGCAAGCCAATGATCAAATGGTTCTAATTTTTCAGAATCTAAACGGTTCACAAACCAATCTAGGTTGGCATATATTCCAACGTAATAACCAGCTTCTTCCATTTTTTTACAATAATGTTCTACCACATTTACTAATGTTTCATTATCTAATTTTTTTTGAACTTCACTTTCTACATCTAAAAAAACAGGATATTCTAATTTTTTGTTTTTAACCAAACGAAGAGTGTGAGCAACTTCACTATCTGCTTCTTCTAAGTTGGTGGCATAGCTATATAAATAAACACCATATGGAATACCCAGTCTTTCACATTCTGTTGCATTTCGTTCATATTTGTTGTCATCTTGTGTTATTCGATCGTTTCCATAGCCACAACGAATGATTGCAAAATCGATATTGTTTTTTACTTCTTCCCAATTAATAACACCTTGATAACTAGAAACATCAATTCCTTTTGCCATTTTGTTACCTCCTTTCACTTATGTTATATGAATGAAAGTTTTTTTGAAATAACGAAAATAACTAAAAAAGAGAAATGAAATTCTCTTAAAAAATAACCATTGTAATGACAAGAATTGCTAGAAGTATTCGGTACCACATAAACAATTTAAAATCATGTTTTTTCAAGTATTTTAATAAAAATTCAATACACAATAATCCTGCAATAAAAGCAACTAAGATCCCAATTACAAAAATTCCCACATTTGCACTAATGAGTGCCCAAGTTTCCTTTTTTAATAAATGTAAAATAACAGCACCGAGTACGACTGGAGCAGATAGGTAAAATGAAAATTTGGCTGCATCCTCTCTATTTATTTTTAAGCATCTAGAAGCTGCTATGGTCGTTCCACTTCTAGAAAATCCTGGAATCAGTGCGAATACTTGTGAGCAACCAATTAAAAATGCCTGTTTCCAATTCATTGATTCAAGATTATTGGTTTGTTTGGAAAATTTGTCTGCTACATAGATTAAAATTCCCATAATTGCTAAAGCACATGCAATTAAAATATAATTGGTCCGAATCGCATTTTCAATAATATCTTCAAATAAGACGCCAACGATAGCTGCTGGAATCGTAGCAATTACCAAAAACCATAACATTTTTCCTTCCTTATCTTTCATTCCTTTTGTTAAACCTGTTTGAATCATGGTAATAAAGTCTTTAAAAAAATAAATTCCAATGGCTAGTAATGTTCCTAAATGAAGGGCAATATCTAAGCAAAGTGCTAGATTTTCACTAATTCCTGAACCTATATTAAAAACATCTCTAAATATGATTAAATGTGCTGATGAAGAGATAGGTAAAAATTCAGCAATTCCTTGTACAATTCCCAATATGATAACTTCTAATAATCCCATGTTTGTTTCCTCCAATCTTCTTAGTTTATTATATCAATTTTAGTGTCTTATTAGAAGTACTATTTTAAATTTAATGGTTCATTTTTGAAGTCCTTGTCGTCAAGTAACATTTCATGCATATATTCTTCTTCGTTTTGTAAAAATACTTCTTCGATCCGGTCAACTCTACATTTTTCTGCTTTGATAATCGATAATACTTTATCAGCTGCTACTTCAATAGTATCGTTAACGACAACATAGTTATATTTGGTTACTTCATTGATTTCACGGTAAGCCGTTTTAAATCGTTCTAATATTTTTTCTTTGGTGTCTGTTCCTCTATTTTCCAAACGTCGCTTTAGTTCTTTTAATGAGGGAGGCATGATAAATACACAAAGAGCCTCTGGTATCATCTTTTTTACATTCATAGCTCCCTCTATTTCAATTTCCAAAATGACATCTTTTCCTTTATCTAAGTGTTCTTGGATGTATTGTTTGGGAGTTCCATAATAGTTTCCAACATAATTTGTATATTCTAGGAAATATCCCTCTTTAATTTTTTGTTCAAATTCCTCTTTGCTTAAAAAATAGTATGTTTCCCCCTCTACATCATTGCTCCTGATTGGTCTACTAGTAGCAGAAATGGAAACCCACAAATTATCATTTTGTTTGCACATTTCAGAAATAACAGATCCTTTCCCTGCTCCTGAGGGTGCAGAAATGATAATTAAAATTCCTTGTTTTTTTGATTGAATCATATTTTTTCCTCCTATATTGTTTTCATTATACCATATTTTAAAATAGAAAAAAATGGTTGTTAGAAAAGTTGTAATTGTTCTTTTTGAATCGTTTTTGGAACATATTTTTGATAGTTACGATTGATTTGATAGATGTGTGATAAATGATTTAGAAGTTGCTCTAGTTGTTTTTTATATTCTTGTTTTTTGTTTTTATTTTGATATAATTCAAATAATGCTTTTTGATAGGTTGGAAAATTTTCCTTTATACATTGAAAAAAATAATTTCTAGTGTTTCCTCGTAAATTTAACATTCCTGGAATTATGTAATCAATATGTAATTTTTGAGCGGTTTTAAAAATGGCTTCTAAATTACTTCTTGTTCCAGTAATATAAGGAATGATAGGCATGAAATGCCAACCTACAGTAAGACCAGCTTCTTTTAATGTTTTTATTGTCTGAATGCGTCCTTTTATGGAGGAAGCATTGGGTTCTAATATGTTAGCAAGGTCTTGATTTAAAGTAGTGATCGTGCAAGCAATTTGTACTCCTGCAACAAGAGACAATTCTTTCAAGAGCGTAAGGTCTCTTAATATTAAAGAAGATTTTGTGCTTATAATTGCTGGAGTTTTATATTTGATAAGAAGTTTTAAAATTTGGGGCATAATTTGTGCTTCTTTTTCAATTGGCTGATAACTATCAGTGACTCCTCCTAGGTTAATTACTTCTCTTTTCCAATTTTTGTTGCTGAGTTTTTTTTCTAATGCTTCTATAATATTTTGTTTGATATAAATATGATGAAAAAAATCACTATCTTCTAAGTAATAATGGGTGTACCTAGCAAAGCAATAGATACAATGATGTTCACAACCGCGATAAATATTAAGGTCATAGTGATATGGTAAAAAACTGTTAATTTTATTAAGTGCGGTTTTGCATTCTATTTTTTTGTATGTAAATTGTTTTTTCATATTGAATCACCAATTTTATTATATAGCAAACATTTGTTCTTTACAATATATTTATGAAAATAAGATTGATTTTCTTTTATGTATATGTTAGAATAAACAGAAAATTTGAAAGGAATGATGAATTTTGAAGCGAGTTATTTCTATCAATCAAATGTTAATTTCTAACAAGATTTTAAATCAAATTCAAACACAATTTGATTGGTATTATTTTAGTCATTATCAAAATGTTAGAAAGGAACAGCCAACACTATTTTTTTCCTTGGAACATCAATCAAGAAAAATGATTGCAAGGTTTGGTCATCATGAAACAGGAATCTTATTAGATGATGAATCGTTAGTTAGCTCCATTACTGAAATGCTTAAGCAAATACAAATTTTTCATTTACAAGTTTTGTTTTCTAAAAATACGAAAATTAAATTTGATAGAATGTTTGAAGATGGCAATTTCGAATTTTCCTTTTCTAACTCCAATCATCAAGGAGTTATGATTGCAAATTCTGAAGAATTATATATTTTGTTAAATTCTGATAGAAAAGATATTTCCAAAATAATGTATCAAATATCAAAAGATGATAATATTTGGGATTTTCTAGAATACTATTTTGATGGCAAAGAATTTTTCCCGATTGGAAGAAAAAGTGCAAATGCGAATACTTTATCAGAAGCGGTTAATATGGTAAAAAATCGGCCTTTTCAAGAAATTGTACCAAATGAGTTAATCATTAAAAAAATACTTCATTTATATCATACACCAGGTCTTAAAGAATATTTAGAAGAGCCAGTGATTCATAATAAAAAAGAGTATTATTTAACTCAAAGATAGTTCCATTGAAACAATTTCAAAAAATCTTAGTTTTCATGCTAAGATTCTTTTTGATATAAATTAATTTCTTCTTTAGACAAACCTGTTATTTCCATAATCATATTTAGATCAAAATTTTTTGCTAACATTCTTTTTACAATTTGTTTTTGATTTTGCTCAATACTTTCTTTAATGTCTTGGTCTTTTAAATTAATTTCTTTATCGTAGTCTTTTTTTAAATAGTCTTCTTCCCTCACGTTTTCTCCAACACATTCTATGATTTCTTCTTTGGTTAATCCAGTCATTTCCATAATAGAGTGAATTCCATATTTTTGATTCAATTTTTTTATTATTTCTGCTCTTTCTTCCGCTTTTCCTTTTTCTATCCCTTTTTCCATTCCCTCTCTAATTCCCTGGTCTTTCAATGCCCATTCTTTATCGTAAGCCTCTCCTAAGAAATCTTCTTCTCTAACATTTTCACCAACACATTCTATTATTTCTTTTTTGGTTAATCCAGTCATTTCCATAATAGAACGAATTCCATACTTTTTATTTAATTGTTTTATTATTTCTGTTCTTTCCTCTATTCTTCCTGCTTCTATTCCCTCTCTAATTCCCTGGTCTTTCAATGCCCATTCTTTATCATAAGCTTCTC
>CAYYCR010000036.1:0-12985 GCA_964470385.1 uncultured Muribaculaceae bacterium
TAAAATATGAGGCAAGTAATAATGGAAAGATTGTAAGTATCGAAAGAACTATAGTGATTTTAGACATGACTCCAGTTATCAAAATGTCAGAAGAAAATGAAACTTATGTAAAAGAAAAAGAAGTTTTATTAAATGTAAGTGGAATAAGACCAAATGAGGTAGAAAATTTTATATATGAAATAAAAAAAGATGAAGAGAGTACCAAAATAGAAACAGTAAATGGACTTACAAAAACCTTGACTTTAAATGAAACAGGAATTTATGAAATAATAGTAACAGTAAAAGATAATAATAATCATGAAAATACATTAAGGAAAAACTATAAAATAGATGGTACTCTTCCCGATGTAGGAAGTGTAACTCCAAATGGAACTATGGGAAGTAACAATTGGTATACAAGTAATGTAACATTTACACTAATAGATGGAACAGATTCTTTATCAGGACATAAAAGTACAACAGTAAGTCCTTCTAGTATTACGAGCAATACAAGTGGAACAAGTGTAACAGTGACAACAATAGATAATGCAGGAAATCAGGCTACAAAAACATTTGGACCATACAAGGTAGATAAAACCGCTCCTACCTATACGGTAAAATCGACAGCCACTGTAACAATATTAAAAGGAGATAGTAATGTAATTGCAAATTACTTTAACAGTCCAACATGGAGTATTAGTGGAACAGGAACTGTAACATGTAAAAGTGGAAGTACAACTGTTACCAATACAAGTAGTCTTTCGATAGGAACGCATACAGTAACCTGTACGGCAACAGGAAAAAATGGGTTATCTACATCAGCAAGAAAAACAATAGTAGTAAAACCAAAGGAACAAACAGGATTCGAAGTAATCACCAATAATAATGTGGGATCGAATGGAACAATTAGAACAGATAATAAAGGAAATAAAAGATATGCAGGAAGTAATCCCAATAACTGGGTATGTTTTGGAACGCAGAATAAAACATGTGATGCAAATCATTTATATAGAATAATCGGAGTATTTAACGGTCAAATGAAACTAATCAAAAATAGTTTTTATAGTACGAGTAAGGCATGGGATACAAGCAATAGTAATAATTGGAATAGACCAGCTGATTTGAAAACGGAATTAAATGGGACAAGTTTTTATAGTAATACAAGTTATATTGATGCGACAAGCAAAACTTATATTGCGAATGGAACATGGTATATAGGAGGAACAGTTTATAATAATGAAACATTGGGAACATTTGAGGATGTAGAAAGAAGTTCATCATCATTAGGATATATCGGATTAATGGGTGTCACCGATTTTGGATATGGATCAAATAATGTAGGTTGTGAAAGAACAACAAGTTTGAGTACTAGGGATAATGTATGTAAGACTAACAATTATCTATTTAATAGTAGTACGAATCAATGGACAATTACACCGACTAGTGGAACTACGAAATTCGGGTGGATCGTGGGAACTGACTACGGAGTCAACTATCGTACTGTGGACACCGTTATTGGTGTTCGTCCCTCTCTCTTCCTAAAATCTACTGTAAAAATTATCTCTGGAACAGGAACACAATCAGATCCTTATCGACTGTCAATGTAAAAGAAAATAATAAGTATAAACAAAATATATAAGCTAGTTATATCAAACATAGAAATTAGTGGGTACAAAAACTAGTTTCTTTTTTTCAAAAATTTAGGATATATATTTAAAGTATGGTATAATGAAAAAAAGAAGGTGAAGTATGAAAAGAAGCCAAGTCCTAATTATTTTGTTTCTCTTTTTAATTATTTTTTTGTTTAATGTAAACAACTATGTTTCTAATAGGTACAATATATTAGTATATATTCTTGTAAATGGTTTTTCAATTATTACCTCTTTAGGAATTATGCTTGGAAATAAAAAATTAGAATCCAAAATTGCTTGGATAATCTTTGTTTTATGTGTTCCTATTGTAGGAGTATTATTCTATTTTATTTTAGGAATTGAATATAATAGATTCAAAAAATTTGATCCTAAATCAGACATTGACCAAATAATCAACAAGGAATTAGAGGATAACCTAGAAGAGAGCAAACAATTTATAAAAGAAGTAGGAGACCGAAAAAATCTAATTCAATTTATTGAAAGAGTAGGACATTTTCCGCTCACATTTGAAACAAAAACTGAAATATTAAATAATGGCCCAGAAAAATTCGAACGATTGAAACAAGAACTAAAAAAAGCCAAACAATTTATTCATTTGGAATACTTTATTTTAAAAGAGGGAAGCTTATTAACAGAAATTACAGAAATTTTAAAACAAAAAGTAAAAGAGGGAGTAAAAGTAAAAATTTTGTATGATGACTTTGGATGTGTCGACTTGTCAAACCACTATTTAGAAGAACTACATCAATCAGGAATCGAAACAGCTTGCTTTAATAAAATTGATTTTCGACTATTTCGTCCAAGTGTTAACTATCGAAACCATAGAAAAATAGTGGTAATTGATAATAAGGTTGCCTTTACAGGAGGAATTAATATTGGAGATGAATACATTCATAAAGATTCCTATTATGGATTTTGGAGAGATACTCATATCCTATTAGAGGGAAATGCTGCAAGGGAAATGAATTCTATTTTTATTCGAGATTGGTATCATACGACCAATGAATTACTATTAGAACCAATGTATAAAGAATATCATCCAGTTAATAATAAAAATTCAGCTGTTCAAGTAGTAGCAGATGGACCAGATAACGAACTAGAAATTATTCGCGATGGATTCTTTAAAATGATTACCTTAGCCAAAAAAAGAATTTGGTTAACAACCCCTTATTTAATACCAAACTCAGAACTAATTACTGCACTTAGGGTGGCCTCTATGTCAGGAGTAGACGTTAGAATACTAGTACCGGGAAAACATGACAAAGGAAAAAAAATAATTTACCGTGCTACGCAAGCCTATTTTAGTGAACTATTAGAAGCAGGAGTCAATATTTATACATATAGTAATCTATTTATGCATAGTAAAATACTGATCATCGATGATGATTTAGCAAGTATTGGAACCGTAAATTTTGACTATAGAAGTTTTGGACTCCATTTTGAAGATACCGTTATTTTATATAAAGATCCAAGTATTGAAACTTTAATTCAAAATTACCAAGAAGATTTATTAGTAAGCAAACCAGTAATATTTGAAGAATGGAAAAAAAGAAAAAAATTGCAAAAAATGGAAGAATCTCTTGTTCGTATTTTCTCACCACTATTATAAACTATGAAAATATATGATGCCCGTAAAAAACAAGAATATCTAAAAGAAATCGCTCTTTTAACACAATTAGAATGGGGAAAGAAAATAGATAATGAACAAGAATTAGAACAAAAGATAAAACACAAAATCTGGAAGATGAAAAAATATTTTGAACATCCTTATTATTGTAAATTAATATTGTTGGATAAATGTGAATTAGTTGGCTTTATTTCTATTTTTCCTCATGATGGGGAAGAAAGAAAAGATTTAACACCATGGTATGCAACAATGTATGTGAAGTCAGAATATCGCAAAAAAGGATACTCTAAAATTCTTCATTCAGCGATATTAAAAGAAGCGAAAAAAAGAGGAATTAAAAAAATTTATCTCAAAACAGAATTAAATAATTACTATGAAAAATGGGGTGCTAAATATATGCAATTACTACAAAATGGAGAAAAACTTTATTACTTTGATTTGGAGGAAATTTATGATAAAAAATAAAACGATTTACACAAAAGAAAATTTTATAGAATTTCAAAAATATCACTATTTTCATCATATCAAAATAGCGCGTATTATTTTTAGTTTATTTGGAATCTTCTTTTGTATATTAAGCATTGTAGGAATCACTTGGGAAGATTATACTTTTTCTATCATAGAATTGGTATTTGGTGTTTTCTTACTTTTAGAATTTAATACACCTTTGATGCCGATTTTACAAGCAAAACATATTTTGAAAAGCGATTCTATGCTTATCGGACTAGAAAATTCCATTACTTTTCATAAAGATATGATTGAGGTTGTGAATTCTAGATCAACATCTAAAATACCTTATGAAGAAATTTATTGTTACAGTGAACATAAAAATTTTTTCTACATTTATTTAAATAAAATGAGTGCTATTTTGGTAGATAAAAATGGAGTGATGCAAGGTAAGGTAGAAGAACTATCGACATTATTACAAGAAAAACTAAAAAGAAAATAGCATAGAAACTATTTTTCTTTTTCTAATATTTTATCAATAAGACCATATTCTAAAGCTTCTTGAGCCGATAAAAAATGGTCTCTTTCAGTATCTTCTTCTACTGTTTTTAAATCTTGACCTGTATTTTCGGATAAAATATGATTTAGTTTTTCTCGTAATTTTAGAATTCTTTCTGCTGCAATTTTTATTTCTGTTGCCTGTCCTTGTGCTCCTCCTAATGGTTGATGAATCATAACCTCACTATTTGGAAGACCAAATCGTTTTCCTTTTTCTCCACTAGAAAGTAAGAAAGCTGCCATACTAGCTGCCATTCCGATACAAATAGTAGAAACATCACTTTTGATGAAATTCATTGTATCATAAATAGCCATTCCAGCGGTAACACTTCCACCAGGGGAATTAATATAAATACTGATGTCATTATGATTTAAAGAATCTAAATATAGAAGTTCAGAAACAATACAATTCGCACTATTATCGTCAATTTCTCCGCTGAGTACGATAATTCTATCTTTTAATAACCTAGAATAAATATCATATACACGTTCTCCGTTACTACTTCTTTCAATAACTGTTGGTATTAGTCCCATAATTCTCCTCCTCATTTCTATTTTAAGACGAAAAAACATAAAATATACAATAAAAGATGTGACAAAATACCTATTTTTTGGTAAAATGTTATTAATAGAATAAGAGGGATAGGATGGAAAAAATAATTAAAGTGAATTATCAAAATAAAGAAATACGTGAATTTATTAGTGAAACGTCCTTGTTGGAAATAAGTGAGAGTTTTAAAAAATATTATAATTATCCAATTTTAATTGCCAATGTAAATAATGATTTGGTAGAACTTGGTGAGAAAGTAATTGGAAAATGTAAATTAGATTTTTATGATCGTAGTAGTAGTGTTGGTAGAGCGGTATATGAAAGAAGTGCTTTTTTAATGCTCGTTTTAGCTGTTAAGAAAGTTCTAGGGGAAGAGGCAACTTTACATATAGAACATTCGATGGATAATGGGGTTTTTTGTAGAATCAAAGGTGTTGATTTTGATAAACCCCTTATGAAAAAGCTAGAAGAGGCAATGAAAGATTTGTGCAAACAGGATCTTCGTTTTATCAAAATTTCAGTATCTAGAATTGATGCTATTAATTATTTTAGAAAAAGACATCAAATGGATAAAGTAAGAGTATTTCGCTATATTAGCAATACCTATGTGAATTTATATCGTTTAGATGATGTTTATGATTATTTCTTTGGGGAAATGGCTTATAGTACCAGTCAAATTGATGAGTTTAAATTAACTTATATCAAAGATAATGGCTTTATTATGAGTTTACCAACGATTGCTAATCCAGAATGCACACTTGATTATGTGCATCATCCAATGGTTTTTAACAGTTTTTTGAATTATACAGAATGGGGAAATTTAATTGGTATTAGTGATGCTGCTGATTTAAATGAAATTGTTTCAAAAGGAAAATATAATGAGGTTATTCGTCTTTCAGAAGCTTATTATGATAGTCAATTAACTAGAATTGCTGATAATATTTATGATAATAGAAAGAATATCAAAGTTGTTTTGTTAGCAGGACCATCATCAAGTGGGAAAACAACAACAGCGAAAAAATTATGTGTTTATTTACAAAGCAAAGGTTTTAAAACACATACGATATCAACCGATGATTATTTTGTTTCTAGAGAAGACAATCCTAGAAATGAATTAGGAGAGTATGATTTTGAAACCATTAAAGCGATTGATACTAATTTATTTAATAAACATTTGACAAAATTGCTTGCTGGGGAAAAAGTGTTGCTACCAGAATATAATTTTATTACAGGTAAAAAAGAGTTTCATAAAAATTATTTACAATTAGGAGAACAAGACATTATAATCATTGAGGGGTTACACGCTCTTAATGATGAGTTGACGATGGCGATTGAAAGAAAAAATAAATATAAAATATTCATTAGTCCTTTAACACAACTCAATGTGGATAATCATAATAGGATTCATACTAGTGATACTAGAAAATTAAGAAGAATTATTAGGGATAATAAATATCGTGGTTACAGTGCTTCTGATACTTTAAAAATGTGGAACAATATTAGTGCTGGAGAAGTAAAATGGATCTTTCCATTTCAAGATGATAGTGATGCGATTATCAATTCTGCTCTTGTTTATGAGTTAGCTGTCTTAAAAATTTATGCAGAACCATTATTATTTTCGGTAGAAGAAACGGATCCAATGTATCCAGAAGCCATTCGTTTGATTAATTTTTTAAGGAATTTCTTGCCAATTCCAAGTGATGAAGTTCCAAAGGATTCTGTACTAAGAGAGTTTATAGGTGGAAGTGGATTTTAAAAAGACATGGAAAAAGTAGTAAATGAAGCTTTATCTTTGATTTTAGAAGATTGGCTTAAGAGTAGTGGGAAAACATTTGATTTGATGACAGAGGATATTGTATTTACGAAAAATGTGTTTTGTACTTGTTTAGATGAACATGAAGTGAAGTATCAAATGCTAGATAATAGATTAATCATTGGAAATAAAAAAATATGTATTTATAATAGGATGAAATAGGTCTCTATTATGTATGAGGGTGTGAAGAAATGAGAAAAAAAGGTTTCACTTTGATAGAATTGCTAGCGGTTATAGTAATACTAGCTATGATAGCTTTAATAGCTACTCCTATTGTTTTAAGTATATTAGCGAAAGTTAGGAAAAGTGCTTTTCAGGATAGTGCGTATGGAATTATGGAAGCAGCGAAAAGTTATTATGCAGAGAGTATATTAGAAGAAAATAATCCAGTAGACCAAGTGTTTTCATTTGAAGAGGGAACAACGAATGAATTATCTTATAGTGGAAGTAAACCAAAGGGTGGAATACTAACATTAAGTAAAGATGGAGAAATAGAACTAGCCATTCATAATAATGAATTGTGTGCAATAAAAAGCAAAACCGATATCAATGTAAAATTAATCAAATATGAAAAAGAAAAATGTAAAATACCAGATAGTGCGAAAAATCCAGTAATTACATTAAAAGGAAATAAAGAAATTACATTAAAAGTAGGAGCTACTTATACTGAACCAGGAGTAGAATCAAAAACACTGGATGGAAGCAGTTTAGAATATAAAATAGTTATTAAAAGGGGAAATGAAGTAGTAGAAAATATTAATACAAGTATAGAAGGAACTTATACGATTACTTATACAGCCGAAAGTAATGGAAAAACAGCGAGTGTAATAAGAACCGTTATTATCGAAATATCTAATGTGGATACTAGTAAAGCTAATATTCCTGTTTTAAATGGCTTAGTACCAATCAAATGGAATGGTACTAAGTGGATAAAAGCAGATGAAAATAATCCAAGTGGAGAGTATCAGTGGTATGATTATAATAGTGGTATGTGGGCTAATGCGGTGAGTGTAATTAGTAGCTACCGAAACGTAGAAGTAGGAACAGAAATACCAGAAAGTGCAATTAATGCCTACTTTGTCTGGATACCAAGATATGAATATCAATATACTAATTTAGGTACTAGCTATGCAGGAGGAACACAAGAGCAACCAGGAGAAATTAAGGTAAATTTTATTGGAAAAGATGTAATAACTTCGAGTAGTAGTGATTATAAAGTACATCCTGCATTTGCCTTTGGAACGGATGAATTGTCAGGAATATGGGTTGGAAAATTTGAAACAACAGGAGATGTGAATACTCCAACAATAAAACCAAATTTAAGTTCATTAAGAAGTCAAGCGGTAAGTGAACTATTTATAATTGCTCAAAAATTTAGTTCAAATTTAAGTATTTATGGAATAACATTATCAGCAGATGCTCATATGATGAAAAATAGTGAATGGGGAGCAGTGGCATATCTAAGTCAAAGTAAATATGGAAAATATGGAAATAGTAATTACAGTGGGGCAAATAAGGAAATATATATAAATAATAATAGCAATTATATAACAGGATGTAGTGCTGGAGCTCCAAGTATAGGTTATACATCAAGTTGTATGTATACATATGAAAAGAATCTTGACGGAACAGGGGCAAGTACAAGTGGAACAATATATGGAGTATATGATATGAGCGGAGGAGCATGGGAATACGTAATGGGAAATTATAATGGAACGATTGGAAAATCAGGTTTTAGTAGTTTTCCATCAAGTAAGTATTATGACACATATACAAGTGAAACTGATAGAACAGCGTGCAATGAAGGAATATGTTATGGACATGCATTAAGTGAAACTGCTGGTTGGTATGGAGATTATGTCTACTTCGTTTATTCTACATATCCGTGGTTCGTTCATGGTGGTGGTTATGGCAGTGCATCCGATACACTCAAAGCTGGTGTGTTTGCTACACACAATGCATCAGGTACTGCATACAGCTTTGACTCGTTTAGGGTTGTTCTCTCATCAGGACTATAGGCCACAGGTGGTTGCTTTGAAATTTTCATAAATAGAAAACGAAATGAAAAGAAGAATGTAAAAGTAATATCAAAATTTAAAAAATTGCATTTAGCATCTACTTCTAATAATGCATGTATAAATAATAATTATTTATTTAGTAGTAGTTCACATCAATGGACAATTACATCTTGTAGTATCGACACCTACTATGTGCATGTTATGTATACAGGGTGGGTTGTTATTCTCTACTGTGCGAATGACAGTAGCTTTGCTGTCCGTCCAGTGCTATATCTAGAAACCACCGTAAAAATAACATCAGGAAAAGGAACGGAAACAGAACCTTATAGACTAAGTTTATAGAAAAAATGTATCTTTAAAAAGATGCATTTTTTGAAAATAAAGGAGGTTGCTAAATAAAAAAAACTATAATATAATAGAGATAGGAAGAGGTAAAACATTATGAAAAAAATACCAATAGGAGAAGATAATTTTAAAAGATTAATCGAAAAAGATGCTTATTATATAGATAAAACAGAAGTAATAAAAGAATTACTGGATAATGAAATCGCAGTTGTATTATTTCCAAGGCCAAGAAGATTTGGGAAAACATTATTATTATCGATGTTAGATAGTTTTTTTAATATTGATACGAAAAAAGAAAATAAAGAATTGTTTCATGGACTATATATAGAAGATTCCAAGTATAAAAATGAATTTGGAAAGTATCCAGTCATTCATGTAGATTTTAAAGAATTAAAACAACATACTTATGAAGAAGTAATCAATCAATTTAAAATTATAATAGCGAAATTATATACAGAAAAAGAGTATGTAAAAGAAGTCATGAATGAAGCAGAAATAGAAAAGTTTAATTTATTAATTAGTGGAAAAGGAAATGAAACTGATTATGAAAATGCAATAAATTTATTATCATTATGGTTAAAAAGATATCATAAAGAAAAGGTTATTATTTTAATAGATGAATATGACGCTCCAATCACAAATGCATATGTGAATCATATATATGAAGAGGTAATGAATTTTTTAAGAAGTGTTTTTTCAAGCAGTTTAAAAGGAAATGATAACTTAAAAATGGGAATCTTAACAGGAATAACAAGAGTAAGTAAGGAAAGTATTTTTAGTGGATTTAATAATCCTAAAATATATGATATTATGAACGAACAATATAAAGAATACTTTGGATTTACAGAAAAAGAAACGAAAGAAATATTAAAATATTATAACTTAGAATTAACTGATGAAATCAAAGAATACTATGATGGATACAATTTTGGAGGGTCTTTTATTTATAATCCATGGAGTATATTAAATTATATTTCTGATAAAAAGATTACCTCTTATTGGTTCAATACATCAGATAATGCCCTAATTAAAGAAATACTTAAAAAGACAAGTGAAGAAAATAAAATAGAAATAGAAAAATTAATATTAGGAGAAAGTATTTCGTTTACCTATGATAATACGATTACATTTAAAGATTTAGAAAACAATTTGAATAGTAAAAATATCATATTTAACCTTTTACTAGCATCAGGATATTTAACATTTGATAAAGCTGTTATAAGTGAAATCACAAGTAAGAAAATTGAGTATTTTAAAATACCAAATTCTGAAGTAAGAGAAGAATTTATAAAAATAGTAAGAGAAATAGAAAACCAAAATGTAAATGATTATGAAGAAGAAAAGTTCTTTTTATCACTTTTAAAAAAAGAGACAGAAGAAGTAGAAAAATATGTCAATAAAAGATTACTTGGTATGAGTTATTATGATACAAAAGAAATGTTTTATCATGGATATATGTTAGGACTATTTAGTGGATTTATCAATAAGAATTTTATTGTAAAATCAAATAGAGAAGCAGGAATAGGCAGATATGATTTGATGATAGAAAAAAAGGATAGAAGTGTAGGAATCATTATAGAAATAAAAATAGCAAATAATAAAGAAGAAATGGATAATCTTGCTTCTATTGCATTAAAACAAATAGAAGAAAAAGAATACTATAAAGAATTAGAACTAGATGGGATAAAAAACATTATAAAATATTCAATTGTCTTTTTTGAAAAAAGTTGTATTATCAGGTAATGTGTAAAGTACAAAAAAATGGTGCCTATGATGATTGTAAAAATGATGTGACTATAGTAAAATGAAAAAGAAGCTAAAGTTAAAAAAATTATAAATTAGCACAAAATAATGATTAAAATTGTATGATTTCATTTCATAAATAATAATAGAGAAAGGATGATAATTATGAAAAAAGTAGCAATTAATGGATTTGGAAGAATAGGAAGATTAGTATTTCGTTTAATGGAGGAAGATCCAACACTTGAAGTAGTAGCAATTAATGATTTAACAGACGCAGAACAACTAGCATATCTTTTAAAATATGATACAAATCATAGAGGATACCGTAAAACAGAAATCAGTTTTGAGGGAAATGATATTATAGTAGGGGGACGTCATATCAGAGTATATGCTGAAATGGATCCAAATAACTTACCTTGGGGAGAACTTGGAATTGATGTTGTTTTTGAATGTACAGGAAAATTTACAGATAAAGAAAAATCTATGGCACATATAAATGCTGGAGCGAAGAAAGTTATTATTTCAGCACCTGCCAAAGGGGACTTAAAAACAATCGTTTACAATGTCAATGAACAAATTTTGGATGGCACAGAACAAATTATCAGTGCAGCAAGTTGCACAACGAACTGTCTAGCACCTGTATTAAATGTATTAAATAAAACTTTTGGAATAGAAAAAGGATATATGACAACAGTTCATGCTTATACAAATGATCAGGCAATCTTAGACGTGGCTCACAAAAAAGGAATCATGGCAAGACGTGGAAGAGCAGCTGCAGCCAATATGGTTCCAACTTCAACAGGTGCAGCATCAGCGGTAGGATTAGTGCTTCCACAACTAAAAGGAAGAATGGATGGAAGTGCAATTCGTGTTCCAACCTCAACAGGTTCTATGATTGACTTAACACTAGAATTAAAACAAAATACAACGGTAGAAGCAATTAATGAAGCGTTCAAGAACAATGTAAACGAAACCCTTGGATATACAGAAGATCCAATCGTCTCTAGTGATATTATTGGAGATACCCATGGTGGAATGGTAGATGGACTTTTAACCGATATTCTAGAAGTAGATGGAAAACAATTGATAAAAGTAATTGCTTGGTATGACAATGAGATGAGTTATAGTGCCCAAATGGTAAGAACAGCAAAATATATGGTGGAAAACTGAGAAATCAGTTTTTTTTGAACTTATTTTTTATAAACACATATGATATCATGATTGGAGTGAAGAAAAGTGAATAAGATTGATCGTGAATTTTACTCTTTGATTGATGTTTTAAAACATTCATCGAGAGAACAAATCTTTTATCAAATCAAAGAGAATTTTAAAATGATTCCAGAAGAAACGCAAAAATCATTAGAAGATTATTTTCAAAAATTTAATTATTGGGGAAAATTAGATTTTAGAAACAATGAATTTGAAGAAATAGAAAATAAGGTAGAATCATTTACCAATCATTTAGAAGATTATGTTTGGTTATATGAAAGATTAAAGGATTATCGCTCTAAGAAACTACTATTAGCTATTATAAAAAATTGGTATCAATATGATTTTACGACACTAAATGAAACAATAGAAAATATGTTTGTCGATTATTTTGATTTAGATGTAGTGAAATGTGATAAAGATGAAGTAATGGTAGATTTGGGTGCCTATATTGGAGATACCGTGTATCACTATTTAGATACTTACGGAAAAGATTGCTATAAAAAAATCTATTGTTATGAAATTACGGATGAAAGTTTTAATTATTTAGAAATAAATACAAAAAAATATCCAAATATTATTTGTCGTAAAAAGGCTGTCAGTGATTCTAATGAAAAGTTGTATATTGATGAAAGTTTGGTGGATTCATCAGCAAATACTTTGAAAGAAACTGGAGATGTGTTTGTGGAAGCAGTCACAATAGATGAAGATATTAAAGAACCTATTACTTTAATCAAAATGGATATTGAGGGTTTTGAACAAAAAGCTTTAAAAGGATGCATAAAGCATATTAAAGAAGATCATCCAAAACTATTATTATCTGTTTATCATAATCATGAGGATATTTGGAAAATTCCAAGAATGATTGAAGAGATAACTCCTGGGTATGAGTTTTATTTGAGGAATCATGGTGGACCTATTTTCCCAACTGAAATTACATTATTGGCTATTTATAAGGAAAATTAAAAATTATTTTTTAATTTTTTTAATTTTTTAAACAAAAAGTAAGGTCATCAGGCTACTTTTGTCGAATAATATTAGTGA
>CAYYCR010000037.1:0-12761 GCA_964470385.1 uncultured Muribaculaceae bacterium
TTTTGTTCCACACTTCCTTTAGCCCCAAGCCTCACGACTGATGCTTTGTGCTTCCATAACACTTCGTCGATACCTACGCATGTATTGGACTTTCACCAACTAGATATATGCCATACACAGCACACACAAAAAAAGTAACTTTATAGTTACCAATTATTTGTGTTCTTCCTTTAACCCTATATAAGAACCAATTAATAATAAAGATGCAATTACTATTGTAAATTCTCTTAATAAAAAATTCTGGGCAAGAATAGAAGAAAATAATAAGCCCCCTAAATTACCACTCATATGAACCAAAATAGGAGCTTTTATCGTAGAAAATCGTTCATAGGAAAAAATTAATATAAAATTAAAAATCATAGCATAAATCATCTGAAAAATATTTTGATGAAACAAAGCGAAAATAAAACCAGTGAGCAATAACGATTTCATAATAGAAAAGTATTGCTGTAATCTATGATATGCAATTCCACGAAACAGATATTCTTCTAATATAGGACCAATCAAAACGGTACCAATAAGTCCCAACAATATATTAGCTTTTTCTGCAAATAAATTAGGGATTGGTATAATAAAGTGAATGCTACTTAAAATAGAATTATATAAAAGGCTAAATGAAAAACCAATTACAATTAAAAACACAAATTCATAAATCCCTATTTTTTTAGGTTCTTCTTTTATTTCACAATGGTATTTTTTATATAAAAGGGGAAAAAATATCAAAAATAATAAAGTAAGTAAAAGAATACCATAATCTGATAAAAATTTAGCTAACCTGACCATATATTCCTCTGTTTCTAGAAAGTGGGCATCAAAATGATTGGAAACATTAAATAATAAAGTAGCAACAATTGTCATAAAAAATTGGCTAACTACAAATAGTAGTGGCCAACAAATTACATAAAATATTTTTTTCATTTTTATTTTTTCAACATTTCACTGATAGTTGTTCCAATCGTTGCTATATTCTGTAAATCTGAGGGAACAATAATTTTAGTTGACTGTCCATCAGCAACAGATTTTAATGCTTCAAAACTCTTTAGTGTTAAAACAGAAGAATCAGCTTTGGCTTCTTTTAACAAACGAATTCCCTCAGCCTCCGCTGTTTTTAATTTAATAATGGCTTCAGCCTCTCCCTCCGCTTTTTTTATTTTTGATTCTTTATCTGCTTCGGCTCTTAAAATGGCACTTTCTTTTTCTCCTTCAGCTATTAAAATACTAGATTTTTTTTCTCCTTCAGCCTGGAGAATTTTTTCTCTTCTCTCACGTTCTGCTCTCATTTGTTTTTCCATTGCTTCTTGTATATCTCTTGGTGGAATAATGTTTTTAACCTCAACACGATTTACTTTAATTCCCCAAGGATCAGTTGCTTCATCTAAGATAGAACGCATTTTTGAGTTAATAATATCTCTTGAGGTTAAAGTCTGGTCAAGTTCTAACTCTCCAATAATATTTCTTAAAGTGGTTGCTGTTAGTGTTTCTATGGCATTGATAGGATTATCTACTCCATAAGTATATAATTTTGCATCCGTGATTTGAAAATACACAACAGTATCTATTTGCATTGTTACATTGTCTTTCGTAATTACTGGTTGTGGATCAAAGTCTTTTACAATCTCTTTTAACACAACTTGATTTGCAATGCGGTCCAAAAATGGCAATTTAAAATGAAGACCATTTTTCCATGTCGTATAATAAGAACCAACTCGCTCAATAACATAAGTTTTTGCTTGGGGAACAATTTTGACATTCGGAATAATTAATACTCCTGCCAATACTAATAAAATAAAAAATAATTCCATACACTTACTCCTCTACTTTCTCTACTTTTAATTTCGTGCCCTCTATTTGTAAGATTTTAACAATACTATCTTTTGCTATTTTTTTGGTACTGTAAGCACTCCAATTTTTCCCATCTACTTTAACTTCTCCTATTTTGTTTTTCGTTATTTCTTCTGTTACAATTCCCTCCATACCAAGAATTCGATCAAAGTTTGTTTTTTCTTCTTTTGGTTTAATAAATTTTAGTAGTAACGGTCTTGTTGTAATCAGTAAAAATACTCCTAACATAACAAAAATTCCAAATTGCATTACAAAGTTATCAACCATGAGTGAAACAATGAGTGCTACTAAGGCACTAACAACAAACCAAATTGTTGTTAAACCAACTGTCATACATTCTACTAATGTTAACAAAATAACAATTCCTAACCATATATAAGACATATACATCACCTGACTTCATTATACACTGATTTTGGTAAAAGTTCAATGATATATCATGACTTTTATCTCTCTATTTAATCTATGTCTTGCAAAGAAAAAAAGAACCACTACTGCTCATGATTCTTCTTAATTTGTTGTTCAAATGCTTCAATCTCCTGCTTCCTACCATATACTTCGACGGCATTAATTTTTATCCCATAAAAGTAAATTCTTTCTACTTCTTTTTGATATCCCATTTGTTTAAATTTATCAGAAATATATTCTTCTATTTCTTGTAATCCACTATGGGTTGATTTATCTTTTAATTGATACTCAAAATATGGTTTTCCAAATTTTGTTTGATAAAGTTTTGGAATTTCATATTCTACTTTTGATAGTGATAAATTTCCAAGTAAGGAGGTGAGATTTTTAGTTGTGATTGAAACATCTGAGACATCAATTCTAACAAGTTCAAAATGATTAGAATTGAAATTTAAAGTTTGTTCTTGAAACACTGGTTTTGTTACATCAAAACTAGATTTTAACATAACCGCAAGTGCGAATAAAAGAATCACAACATACCACTTTTTCACAATGTCACCTCTTTAATAGAATGACACATTTTCTAAAAAATATAAGAAAAATTTTTTAAACTTTTATTCAACACTTACCAATAGGTTTATATGCAAAATTTTTTATATATGAGTGGCAATAAAAGTAACGACATCATCTTCGTTTACTTTGATTTTTTCTTTGTCTTCTTCATCAATTTCCGTAAAATATTTATCAATTATTTTATACTTTGAAATGGAATCCAAAGGATAACCTGGATGTCTTTTTTCAGATTGGATATCAACCATATAAAAATTATCTTTATTCCATGTGTAAGTACTTTCTATACCATTTTCACTAATCACAGCAAGACCATAAATCCATTTACAATTCATTCTATCATTTTTTTTATACTTCTTTACTAAACTCGTATAATACTCTAACATTTCTTCATCAGTTAAAGTCTTACCATTTACTCTTCTTACAAATAATCCTGGCTGAATGTCATCTGGAACATTTTCTAAATATAACGAATCATCCATTCCAATCACTGGCATTTGTGCGATTTTATAAGTTTCCCTCGCTTTTATCAAAGCATTTTCGATAGCATTTTTTCCATTTTCTTCTACCTGTAATTGAATCCCTAAATCTTTTAGCGTTAAAACTTCAATTCCTTTTTCTAATAAACCTTTCGAAAATCTTTTCGCTTTTGTTTCATTGCTAGTTGCAAATAAAATTTGTTTCATAATTCACATTCTTTCTATATTATCACTTGTTGGTACATTTTTAATTCAACATGGGATCAAAATCTTTTAACATGATTCCACCTAATACCCCACATTCATATTCGTAGCTAAAAAGATAATTATCAGAACTATAATTATAATCCTTGATATATTTTTTTTCTTTTAAATCTTTTAATAATTTTTCCATTTCTGTTGCTTTTTCTTCTATAGACATTTCTTTATATTCCTGACTAGATGATAATTGTTCAATTTTATCATCTACGTATTGCATGTCCTCTAATTCTTTATCGGTAAGCAACTCTTCTTGATATCGTTCCCAATTTTCGGTTTTGTCATTCTTCTTTAATACTAAAACAAAATCTCCATTTCCTTTGTCAAAATAGATTTCTTTACAAGAACGATCTAATGAAATTTCATATTCATTTTTAGAACCAATCCGAATATTAAATAATCTAAAATCGGAATAAAATGTAATATATTGTTTTTCTCCTTTTTGTGTCACTTGTATCTTTCTTACCTGTTCATTTTGTTTGGTTTTAATGTGCAAATTCATTTTGTTATTATTTTCTTTTAAAGAAAAACTTTCTAGCGTAATATCATAACGTTTTTCAAATCCGGATATAATGAACGTTGCACTTAACAAAGATATCATTACAAATATACTTATCACAATTACTTTTTTCTTCATTAATTTTGCCCCACTTCTAAATTTATCATTTTACTATTCCTATATTTTATTGCTTATTTCTTGTAATTTTATACTTATATAAAATTAACGTCAATCTGTTCATAATTAGGATGCTTTGGTAATCCTGGCATAGTCATAATATCTTTTAACAATACTGTAATAAATCCCGCTCCTGCATAAAGTCTAATATCTTGAACAAAAAGTTCATAGCCTCTAGGGTCTCCTAATTTTTTAGGATCATCTGATAAGGAATATTGTGTTTTAGCAACACAAATAGGATATTTTTTATAATCTGATTGTGACAATTCTTCTAATTTTTTAGAAGCCTCTTTCGAATATCGTACAAAATCAGCATGGTAAACTCTATTTGCTAGTTTGAAAATTTTTTGTTCTAAAGAGTCATCTAACTCATATGGATAACAAATATCATAGTCTTGTTCTGCCAAAGAAACTACTCTTTGTGCTAAAGCGATAGCTCCTTTTCCACCCTCTTGATATGCAGTACTTTCTTCTAAAAAAACACCCAATTCCCGACAAGTATTTCTAACTACTTCTATTTCTTTTTCGGTATCTTCTTTATAACGATTGAGACAGACAACTATTGGCACATGAAAACTTTGTAAATTCCTAATATGGGCTTTCAAATTAGAAATTCCTTTTTTGACTGCTTCAATATTTTCTTTTAAAATTTCTTCTTTTGAGATAGAAGCATTATATTTTAGTGACTTTAATGTAGCTACTAAAACAACAACGTTGGGTTTCAAATTACCAATTCGACATTTGATATCGATAAATTTTTCAGCCCCTAAATCAGAGCCAAATCCTGCTTCTGTTACTACATAATCTGATAATTTGAGAGCGAGATTGGTGGCGATTAAACTATTACATCCATGGGCAATGTTCGCAAATGGTCCCCCATGAATTAGGGCAGGATTTCCCTCTAATGTTTGAACCAAATTCGGTTTGATTGCATCTTTTAATAACGCCATCATACTTCCTGCTATATGTAAATCTTTAGCATAAACTTCTTTTTTATCATAGGTATATCCAATCACAATTTTATTGATTCTGTTTTTTAAATCTTCATAATCGGTTGCCAAACATAAAATCGTCATAATTTCACTTGCTGCTGTAATATTAAAATGTTCCACTCTTGTGATTTCTTTACTCATTGATTTTCCTATTGTTATTGTTCTAAGAGCCCTATCATTCATATCCATACATCTTTTAAAAGAAATAGTATCAGGATCAATATTTAACTCATTTCCAAAATAAAGATGATTATCAATTGCAGCACATAATAAATTATTGGCTGAAGTTATGGCATGAAAATCACCTGTAAAATGCAGATTAATATCTTCCATAGGAACAACTTGAGAATATCCTCCACCTGTTGCTCCCCCTTTCATCCCAAAAACAGGTCCTAAAGAGGGTTCTCTGAGTGCTAGTAAAGATTGTTTTCCAAATTTACATAAAGCATCATCGAGTCCAATACTAACCGTCGTTTTCCCCTCTCCATATGGTGTTGGAGAAATCGCTGTTACCAAAATTAATTTTCCTTTTTTATCATTTTTGATGTTCTCAGGATTAATCTTTGCTTTATAATTTCAATATAATTCTAAATCATTTAAAGTAAGTCCTAAGGTAGAAGCTACTTCTTCTATTTTTTTCATAGATACAGAATGAGCAATTTCAATATCAGTCATGTTATCACCTCTAATTCGATTATACAAGAACAAAATCCAAAATAAATTTTGAATGTCTGAGTTCACACCCAAACCTTTTCTGATTCATCGCTTTCGTTACCTACCTGCTCCACAGACTTAAATTCCGATAGTCGCTACCGTACATAATTTTCCATTCTTTATTTTTTCTTTTGTTTCTTATATTGTTTTTTTATTTGTTTAATATACAGTTTATTTTTTATTTAAATAATAGTTATAGATAAATTTAGTACAGACAAATGTTTTACTCATTCATTCTTTTTGTTTTTCATTTGTATACAACCGAAACTTATAAGACTTATAAATTACCATTTCTATCACACTCCAGTGTAATCAATATACCATACATATTTTCGCCTGTCAAGTATATTTTTTGCCCATCAGAATCTTAATAGATACAAAATATAGAAAGCAAATACTTTCTTATATTTAAAATATATGACTAGGTTTAAAAAAAACTATAAAATTATCACAGCAATCATCCTATTGATTAAAAAGATGAAAACAACATATAAATAGTTAATGTGTTACTCTAGTCCTATTAGGATATAATCCATTTTTTCTTCTTCGTTTTTTTCTTTTTCTCATACTAATGAAAAGAAAAGTAATCATCAACAATAAGATAACAATACCAATCATTACCATATTCTTATGATATTCTAAATAACCCAGCAAAGAAAAAGTGAGTTCTTGTTCTAAAACAATATCCACAGTTCCAAATACTTCTTCCTCGTTTTTTATTGTTACCGTCCCTAATTTGGTTCCTTTTTTGATTTTTGGGGTTAATAATTCGGTTCCCTCATACTCATATTGTAACGCTTTTTTAGAAAAATCATTTGGTAAATATTTTTGAATTTGTTCTTTTGAATAAAAAGTAACGTTTTCTTCTTTGGCATATTTGGTATCTAGTGTTAACAGTTTATCCTGTTTTTCTAATACCATTTGATTTTTAAAATGATTCATAAAATATTCATAAGCGGTTTTCGCATCATACAAGTTTAATGGACCCTCATTATAAGGAGCACGAGCGGTTACTAACATATAATGAACATCATCTTTTAAGGCAATGCTAGCAAGACATAATCCAGCATCATAAGTGGTTCCTGTTTTTCCTCCTAATAAGTAATCCATTTTTAGTCCATATCTCCGTTTATTCTTATCAATGGTTCCATAAACCGTAAATGATTTATCACTCATGGTATAAGAAGAAGTTGTTATGATTTCTTCAAAGTTCTTATTTTTAAGGGCATACTTAAAAAACGTGGCGACATCTTCTACGGTAGAATAATGCCCCTTTTCATCAAGACCTGTTTCATTCATAAAATGGGTATCTTTAAGTCCTAAGGAAGTTGCCTTTTCATTCATTAACTTGATAAATTCATCTCTTCCTCCTGCTGTTGTACGAGTAAGTGCTAAAGCAGCATCCGCTCCTGACGGGAGTAAAAGTCCATATAATAAATCACGGTATGTCACTTTTTGTCCTACTTCAAAACCAGCGACACTAGCATTGGCTTCTTCGAGTCCATAGAAGTCTTGATTGGTTAACGTAACCGTTTGATCTAAGTCATCAATTTGTTCGAGTGCCACGATTGCCGTCATCATTTTGGTCATAGAAGCGATTGATATTCGTTCAGTAGCATTTTTTTCATATAAAACAGTTTCCTCATCTAAGTTATATAAAATAGCATTTTTAGAATATAACTCTAAGTTAACTGCTTGTACGGATGGAATCGATAAAAATAAACAAGCAAATAATAAAAATCGATATATTTTTTTCATAGTCTCACCTTATTTAGTATAATATAAAATAAAGAAAAAGGCTAGTCTTAGCCCTCCTCATTTGGAATAATTTCTGTTACAAACGTAAAATGTTTTCCATAATCATTTGATATATATAGTGCTTTTAAGTTGCCATAATCTCCATCCGCTCCCTGTGATACCAGTAAATATAAGATATCATCTTTGATTATAGGTAGTTGTGGAGTATCATATATTTCTTCAAAAGAAAATTTGGGTATTGTTTTTGATAGTGCTTGGTTAAAAGTGCCACTTTCTAGTTTGACGATTTCAAAGTGGGTTCCTCCATCTTCACTACGATATAATACACCAGAATCTCCTCCGTTTTTCATATCTGTAATAAAGATGACATTTTCATCTATAATGTTATATTTAGAAGATTGGTGAATGGCTTCTAAAGTTGTTTCTACTTCAGTAAATGTTTGTCCTCCATCTATTGTTTTTAAGATTCGAATTCCAATAACTCCGCCTAAAGCATTCCCACTCATAGTAAATACGTAACCTATTTCAGGGGAAATAAAATGGACATAAAGAATCGGTTCATCAGTGATTGGAAGATTCACTTTTTGAAAAATTCCATCTTTTGCTATTGAATAATAAAGTTGGTTAGCGTCTGCTAATAGAGTAAAATCTTCTGTTATTTGATACATCCCGTCTTCTAGTCGATACTCTTTTTCCAAAGTTAATGGTTTTTCTAGTTTGGCCTCTACATAAGTTTTTTTATCATCATACGTAAGATAAATTTGATTATTTTGTATTTTATAAAAGTAGGTATTTTCTGCTTCTTGTTTTTTCAGTTCAGCGATATCCTTATAGTATTCTTCTTCATAAGAAAATCTTCCACTTAAGTTCCCCTCTTCCAAATCATATTCTACCCTTTTTGCTCTGCTTGTTACAGTATAAGTTACTTTATTTTCTTCATTTGGACTACTTTCTTCAAATCTTAAAATCCAAAGACACGTGATTTCTTTATTCCCTTGATTGATTTGAATTATGTCTTTCTTATTAAAAAGGAAAGGATATTTCGGGTACAAAGTAAGAGTTACTTGGACTTGTTTAGAATCTTCATTTAACACTTCCAAATCTGTGATTTTATAATCCAGAATAGCTTTATCAAACCAAATATATTTTTGTTTATATTGGTCTAAATAGGAATTTAGCCAAAGGGAACTTACTTCTTCAAGTTTTTTAAATTTAGATACTTCTACTGAAAATTGGTTAAAAGGAAGCGGTCTATTATGATATATTTTGATTCCATACCAAATACATACAATACAGGTAATCATTAATAAAAGTATCATTCCCTTTTTTATTTTATGTTTCATAGAATCACTCCTAGTACCATTATACCAAATTTTATGAAAAAGAAAATGATCTTCCCTTTGAAATTTTTTATCACTTCATATTACGTTTTAGAATGTTGATACGGTTACTAATTTGGTTCGATGATAAATTAGGAAGCCAAAAGAACCAACGAATACTAGAAATCTCATCGTAGAGTTTACTTGCCATTTTGATTTGACTTTCTAATTTATTTTTGCAATCAGTAAATGATATTTCATTTGCTTGGTATTGCTTTGTGAACTTAATTGCTTCCATAACCATTTCATATAGTTTCTGTTTTTCTAATTGAAAGACTTGTTTTTCTTGTTCTTTCCATACACTACTATTATTTGAAATATAATTACTAGCACCTTTATCATACATAGGAACCTGAAAACCAAATATTTCAAAAACAAATAACTCTATTGCTTCAACATAATTCATCAGTCTCCCATTTTGATTAATTTTACTTTTTAATTCTATCATTTTTTGTAATTCATTGATTATTTCGGAGATCATAACACCTATTTTTTTATCTTGAATATGTTTCAATTTTGTGATTTGATTTTGAACTTTTTTTAGTCGGTTCCCTAATTCATAATGATTGTTTGGACTTGGTTCTTCCTTTAATTTGCTTTCTTTTATATAACCTAACTCAATACATTGAATCAAGTATTCATAAGCATTATTGATTTTTTGTAAATAAGAACAATCTATATTCGGATTCAAATCTGGATGATATTGTTTTGCCAATTGATAATATGTTTTTTTTAGATTTTCTTTGTTCAAGTTATGAATATTGGTTCTAAATATTTTTAAGGCCTCATAACATTTTTTCTCATTATAAATAAACATATATAACTCCTTTTCATCTTCTTTTTGTTTTTTCTTTTTCATCATCTAATATGTGGTATTTTTGATTAATGATTTCAATAAAACGCATACTATCTTCCTTTATATTTTCTCCTTTGATGCCAAGTTCATCTGGATTAGAAATATAAATGATATTGTTATCATCTAATTTTAATAATGCACTTACCATGTTATAAGGAGCAGAACATCCATATCCATCATCCCAAGGATTTTGGATTCCAAAAACAAGTTCTCTAGAGCGAAATATTAATCTTCTAAAAAAAGCAGGATGGACAAGTGGAAAATAACATTTTTTAATGTTGATTGTTTCATTCCATTTTTTTAATGGAATTGTTGTATAAATAATTTCATCATTGAGATAAGACGCACTAAAAAAAGAAAAATTGACTTTATAATTTTTGATGTTTTCTAAATACTCAATCAAAGATAATACTAATATTCCTCTATTTCTAATTTGTTCTGTGCAAGTATTACAATGATAAGAAACATTCATATAGATATCAACAACTGGTCTATCATACTCTTTTTGGCGATAGTGCATATTATTAGGAATTCCTTTTAAAAAACGTTCTACTGATGGACTTCCCCCTACTGGTTTATATCGTTTTACGATTTTTTCTTGATTTTTAAATTGAAATTGAATGGTATTTACTAATTCATGAAAACTAGAAAATCCGTTATCATATCCAAATTTACACAAATTCCAAGCTTCTTCAAAAGTATTCGTTCCATAAAAATCAGCATCTCCATTAATGAAAGAGGATGGTCTATAAAATATATCATAATTGATTGGTTTGGTAGTTAAACAATTTAGAAAATCCTGTAAATCATAATAAGATTGTTTAAAAACTGCATAATTTCCTTTTTTCAATATTTTAATCTCCATTTTGATTACCATCCTCTTCCGCCAAACACAAACTCATCAGAAAATTCATCATAATAGTTTTCACCACCATAACTTGATTCATAAGAACCATATCCTTGGTTTTGATATTTATATTGTTGATTATTATTTTGTTGTTTTTGATTCTGTTCATAAGCATTTCTATCTACGTTATACTTTACTTTCACATGTTGTAAAAATGCCCTTGAATACATATCATTCGTTTTTATCCTAGCAACGATGATATTTAAATCATCTATTGTCATTCCATTTAGTATTGTCCATTCAAAAATTTCACTAAGTTCAAAACATTTAGCACTCAATAATTTATCGGCTCTTAAAATGTTTCTTGTCGATAACACATAAGTAATCGCATTATCCATAATAATTTGCCTAAGTTCCCAATAAAAGGGAAGTATTTCTTTATTATTTACGAGGCCACGTTCAATATCTTTATCATAATCAATGGTAATAGAAGTAAAACGGTTTAAAGAGGCACCATCTAACTGATTTCTTCCACAATAAATTTGACTGGCACCTGTCCCAAAAGTATTCGCTGCTGCTACCAAATGAAAGTCTGGATGGGCTTGATATTGATTGCCATCTGGGAATGTCATATAAAAATCACTTCCCGTTCCAATTGCTGAATTGAGTAACAACAAAACCGATGGATCTGCGTTATCTAATTCATCAACCATACAAAGTCCACCTTTCGTAAATGCTTTAAAAAATTGTGTTTCTTGATAAGTACCACTTGCATCCACAAATCCTAGAATTTTATATTCTTCTTTGGCATCATTCATATAATAAAAATCAAGTCCTAGGCTTTGTGCTACTTGTTTTAGAATAACATTTTTTCCACATCCAGCAGGTCCTACTAAAAATACTGGTTCCTTTAAATAAACAAGTCTCAATATTTTTTCAAAAGATTTATGAAATATTCCTTTTAATCCTCGACTTTTTTTGACTCCCTCAAGACTAATATTCACTTGTTTTACAGGAGATGCTTTTACTACTTGACGAATAACTTCCTGAGTCATATCAGCAACTAAAGTATCACGTTTTTTTTCTAACTCTGTAATTTTTCTTTTGGATTGCTCTGCAATCGCATTTGTTTTTTCCTTAAATTGATACAAATTAGCATTTGCTTCTTTGAAATAATCATCCATTTGAACTTTTTCTTTTTTCCATGCTTCTTGTAATTGATGTTCAAAGTCACGATAAAAATTTCCAAGCAATTTTGAAACATCTGAACTAATTTTTGTTTTCATCTGATTTATAATTTGGATTGCATCATTATTTTCTTGTTGCAATTTCACTTTGGCTTCTTTAATCACTTCATCGATAGAGGCATTCAGTCTTTCGCATGTTTCCTGATACAAGACTTCTTTATCTGTGACTGTTTTTTGAAATTCTTGAAATTCTTTTTCTAGTTTTTCTGTTAAAGTTCCAATTTCTTCTTTTTGTTCATCAGATTGTTTTGCAAGAACTTCTAATTTATTTTCATTGGACTGACATAATTCTGAAATACGAGATATCAGTTGATCGCATACATATTGATAAATTTTATCGGTTAATTTTTCTAATTCTTTATGGTCACTATCAAACAAAGAAAATATTTCTTTGGGATTCCCTTTTTTCAATATGTCGTCAAGATATCGTGTAACTATCTTTTTTACTTCTTTTGAACTAACATCATTTAGTTGCAATTGTTTCACATCTTTTCGTAGTTGTTGATGTTCCTTTTTGTTTCTTTGAATCTCCATCCATATTAATTGTTCTTCTCTTGTTAATCTTTGTTCCATCATTGCACCTCGCTTATGTTTTTCATAAAACAGATAGTCTATATTATACCGAAAAATAAATGATACGTATAATACATTTTTTTTATACCTAATATAACAAAAAATTATAGAAGTAAATATCCCCCAGTAAAACTGGGGGTTTTTCTCTGACGCCTATAAGGCTAA
>CAYYCR010000038.1:0-12270 GCA_964470385.1 uncultured Muribaculaceae bacterium
AAAAATCATATAAAATCATCGATAAATATTCATGATGATAAAAGACATTTTTAAACAAATAATCATAGCTTATATTGTAAAACGTTTCTTCTTCCATTCTTCACCTCCTTATCGAGGTGAATGTAACTCTATTATAGTAGATAAATATCTTATTGTCAAGTTCATTCGCCCTCAACAATATTATTCGATAAAAGTGGCCCCTTGACCTTACTTTTTTGTGAAAAAAATACAAAAAAAGATCAAATTGATCTAAATTTCAATATAGAATAAATTTTATCTACTTCTACCACCCTTTGATTTTTCTTCTGGTTCTATCATATAGATTAATTTTTGTTTTAATTCATGTTCTAATAAAGCAATTTTTTGAAGAAGAAGAGCAATATATTTTTCATCTAAATATTTTTGATATTTATATTCTACAATGTCATGATATCTAGAAAGATCATTTAAAGCATGTCTTAAACTCTCACCATCATCGGTGCCCTCTTCCCCTAATGTTGCAATAATTAAATTCAAATACATATCTAATTTTCTTTTAATTTTTTTCTTGAGAACGCACTCGATAAAAGACTGGTTAATTAATACCAACTTATTGACTGTAATTCCATCATATGGAACTTGATTTTTAGGACTCACCTTAAAACCATTTAATTTGTGATAATCAATCTCAACTTTATTATTAGGATAATTTTCTTTTACAATTGCATATTGTTCTAACATACATTACTCATCTCTTTCTAATAAATCAGGTCGCCTTTGTCTCGTTCGTTTTAATTGTTCTTCCTGCCTCCATTTTTTAATATTCTCATGATGTCCAGATAATAATACCTCTGGTACTTTCATTCCTCTAAAGTTGGCAGGCTTCGTATAAACAGGATAATCAAGTAAATTGTTATGAAAAGAATCCTCTATATGAGAATTTTCATTAATGACTCCATCTAACAACCTTACAATACTATCCGTAATTACCATACTTGGAAGTTCCCCACCTGTAAGAACATAATCTCCAATACTAAGTTCTAAATCCGCTAATGTTCTTATTCGTTCATCAAATCCCTCATAATGACCACAAATGATAATCAAATGTTTTTCAAAAGATAAATCATAAGCTAATTTTTGATTATATTTTTTCCCTTGTGGAGTTACCAAAATAACTTTTGAAAATTCTTTTCTATAATGTTCTATGGCTCTAAAAATAGGTTCTGGCATTAATACCATTCCTTGACCTCCACCAAAACCATAATCGTCAACTCTTTTATGTTTATCCAAAGAGAAATCACGAATATTATGAATCTCTATTTCTACTTTTCCAGAAGTAATAGCTCTTTTTATGATTGATTCATTTAAAAAGCCATCAAACATTGCTGGAAATAAAGTTAAAATATCAATTTTCATTTAATAGACCCTCTACCACTTGAAGATAAATTCTCTTTTTTTCTAAATCAATTTTCAAAACAAATTCATCGATATATGGAATTAAATGTTTTCTATCTTGATCCGTTATCACTAAGATATCATGAGCTTTACTTTTCATAACAAGTGAAACAACTCCAATCGGTCTTTCTTCTACATAAGCATTTAAACCAATCAAATCCTCTTTAAAATAACCATCAACATTTAACTCCTCACGTTTCATATAAGCTTTTTCACCTTTATAAATAATCACATCATTGATATCATTGATGCCCTCAAATGTAAACATATTATAACCCTTATGAACACGGTGCGTTTTTATCGTTAACTCCTCTTTCTTTTTTCCAACATATATTTTTTTCTTTGGAACAAAGGCCTCTTCTTTATATTCAAATTCCGATAATAATCTTACTTCCCCTTTTAATCCATGCGTATTTACAATATCTCCTATATAAATCCAATTCATGTTACACCTACTTATCTAGTTCATATAAAATAATGCTTGTTGCAACACCTACATTTAAGCTTTCGCAACGTTCATCCATTTCGATATATAAATATTCATCTGCCAGTTCTAAAATAGCCTCTTCTACCCCTTGTCCTTCATTCCCCATTATAATCGCAAATTTTTCCGTTTTTGAAACGGTTTTCACACTTTTTCCATGGGTTACTTTGGTTCCATATATTTTATAATGGTTTTGTCCTAACTTTGGTATTACGTCATACAAATCTCTTACCAAAATAGGAATATGAAAAATCATTCCTTGGCTAGAACGAATTACTTTAGCATTGTAGCAATCTACTGTATCTGGACTTACAATAATAGTATCAGCATGAAAAGCAACCGCACTTCTAATAATGGTACCAAGGTTTCCTGGATCTTGAATATTATCTAATATGACAATACGATTTCCAAGTTCTTTTGGAGGATTTGGTTTTTCACAAAGTCCAAAAACAGTTCCTGGACTTTCCACTTCTGTAATATAACGAATTACTTCTTTGGTCAAATAATTAGTTGAAACAGGAAGCGTGAAAAGTTCATCTTGCTCTAATAATAATTCTTTTAAATGGCCTGTTTTATATGCTTCTAACACCAAATGTTTTCCTTCTACCAAAAAAAGTCCTGTTTGATCTCGATATTTTTTAGTTCCTAATTTTTTTAGTTCTTTGATTTTTTTATTTTGGGTAGAAGTGTAAAGCATAATATCACCACTTTCATTTTAGCACATTTGTAAAATCAAAGTCTACCTATTTTTAAAAAACTTCTCTTCTTTTTTTTAGGACTAGCACATATTCTTATACTAGAGGTGAAAACGATGTTTTTTAAAGCCATCCATACAAGAATGAAAATTGTACTATTAATGATTTTTTTACTATTCATACTCATCATTGGAAAAGTATTTTATATTCAAGTATTTCAGTACCAAAAACTCAATCATTATGCTTCTAGTCTTTGGAGTAGAAATTTGCCAATTGAGGCCAACCGGGGAAAAATTTATGACCGAAATGGCACCGTTTTGGCTGACAACATTACAACTACTTCTCTCGTGTTAATTCCAAATCAAATCAAAGATAGAGAAAAAACAGCCGAAGAGCTTGCCAAAATATTAAATGTAAGCAAAGAAGAAATGATGAAGCATGTAGCGAAAAAAACATCTATTGAACGAGTTCATCCAGAAGGTAGACGACTTTCTTATGAAATTGCGGATAAAATAAACGATTTAAAACTACCTGGGGTCTATCTTGTAAAAGAATCGAAACGATATTATCCCTACGATACTGCCCTTTCTCATACGCTAGGATTTGTAGGAATTGATAACCAAGGATTATCGGGTTTAGAACTCATGTATGATAAGTATTTAACAGGAAGTTATGGTGCTATCAAATATTTCAGCGATGCTAAAGGAGCCAGATTACAATTAAATGAAGTATATGAAAAACCACAGGATGGAATCAATATGACTCTTACCATTAATTATGAAATTCAAGCTTCCTTAGAAAGAGAATTAGATAATGCTGTATCAAAATATAACCCCGATCAAGCACTAGGAATTGCCATGGATCCAAAAACTGGAGAAATCTTAGCCATTTCTTCACGACCAAACTTTTCTCCAAGTAATTATACAAACTATACCACTGAAGAAATCAACCGAAATTTACCGATTTGGGCCACTTATGAACCTGGTTCTACTTTCAAAATTATTACTTTAGCAACTGCCCTAGAAGAAAATTTAGTCGACCTAGAAAAGGAACACTTTAACGATCCTGGTAGTATTGCTGTTGAAAATGCTAGAATCAAATGTTGGAAACATGGGGGACACGGCAATCAAACATTTTTGGAAGTTGTTGAAAATTCTTGTAACCCTGGGTTTGTTGTATTAGGACAGAGAATTGGAAAAGAAAAACTATTTGACTATATTAAAAAATTTGGGTTTGGAAGTAAAACGGGAGTTGACTTAAATGGAGAGGGAAGCGGAATTTTATTCAATCTAGATAAAGTTGGTCCCGTTGAACTTGCTACTACGGCTTTTGGGCAAGGCGTTTCTGTTACGCCAATTCAACAAATTACAGCGGTATCTGCTGCAATTAATGGAGGAACTTTATATAAACCCTATATCGTAAAGAGTTTAAACGAACCTGAAACAAATACCATTATCAAAGAAACAAAACCAACTGTGGTAAGAAAAGTCATTAAAGAGGAAACGAGTCAAAAAGTACGTATGGCACTAGAAAGCGTTGTCAGTAATGGAACTGGTGGAAATGCTTTTATCGAGGGTTATCGTGTTGGAGGGAAAACGGGAACCGCTCAAAAAGTAAAAGACGGAAGATACATGGTTGGCAATTATATCGTATCTTTTATGGGCTTTTTACCAGCTGACGATCCACAAATTGTTGTCTATATTGCCATTGATAATGCCAAAGGAATTACTCAGTATGGAGGAACGGTAGCAGCTCCCATTGCTAGAAACGTATTACTAGATGCAATTCAAGCTCTTGGAATTGAAAAAAGGGAGGGTTCTAGTGAAAAAGAATACAAATATGGAGAAAAAAAATACGTTCAAGTCCCAGATGTAACTGGCAAAACAGTCAAGGAAGCCATGACTGAACTTGGAAGTTTCAAAGTAGAATTTTCTGGAAGTGGAGAAATTGTTTCTTACCAATCCCCAAAAGCAGGAGAAAAAATCTATGAGGGAGAAACTGTTCGTTTGATGTTAGTAGAATAGGAGGTTTTTATGCTTATTTTAACAAAATCTATTTTTGCCATGATGATTGGATTTTTACTTGCTGTATTTTTTGGAACCATACTCATTCCTATTCTAAAAAAATTAAAAGCAAAACAATCATTAAGCATTTATCTAAGGGATACCCATAGTAAAAAATGCGGAACTCCAACTATGGGAGGATTTATCTTTCTAATTCCGACTGTTTTAACTATTTTATTCCTCTATTTTTTACACAAAATAGAATTTTCTTATAGTTTATTAATCGTCTTATTTACATTTCTTGGATATGCTATTATTGGCTTTATTGATGACTATTTAATTATTATAAAACATAATAACAAAGGTCTTTCAGAGAAAGCTAAGATATTATTACAATTATTCATCGCTGTTATTTTTTTCTACCTTTTTATGAAAGGAGGAAATGAACCACTTTTATGGATTCATACGTTGCATATCAAAGTGCATATTGGTTGGGTTTATGGTCTTTTTATCCTATTTATTTTAGTAGCAAGCAGTAATGCCGTCAATTTAACAGATGGATTAGATGGACTGGCTGGAGGACTTTCTTTGATTGCATTTCTTGTTTTTGGGCTTATTTCTTGGAATACTGGTTGGTTAGAGGGATACAGTTCCCTCGCCCTTTTCTGTTTTGTTTTAGTAGGGTCTTTACTTGGGTTTTTAATTTTCAATGTCAGTCCTGCCAAAGTCTTTATGGGGGATACTGGTTCGCTTGCACTTGGAGCTACTTTAGGAGCAATGGCTATTTTAACGAGACATGAACTATTACTAATTATAATCGGAATCGTATTTGTTTTAGAAACGCTTTCTTGTCTGATTCAAAGAGGATATTATAAATTCACGCACAAACGAATATTTCCTATGACACCAATTCATCATACCTTTGAAAAGTTAGGTTGGAATGAACGGGATATCGTGAAGTTATTTTGGGTGATTGGGTTAATTGGAGCTATGGTAGCACTTGCTTTTGGAGTGTGGTTATAAATGAAAGAAAAAAAGTTTAATTTAATGTTATGTTTTAGTGTTCTTGCAATTTCTATTTTTGGTCTCATCATGATTTATTCTGCTTCCTATATCTGGGCCGAATATAAGTTCCACGATCCATTCAAATTTGTCAAGAACCAAGGACTATTTTTTATCATCGGTGTTGTTTTAATGTTTTTCATTAGCAAAATAGATTTTCATTTATATGAAAAACATTCCAATAAAATTTTAGGTCTTTGTGTATTATTACTCATTTTAGTTTTAATTCCTGGAGTTGGGACAGTTAGAAATGGAAGTCGAAGCTGGTTTGGTATTGGATCATTTGGCATTCAACCAAGTGAGTTTACAAAATTAGGACTCATTATTTTTACTTCCAAATATTTGTGCCGAAATGAAAAAGAAATCAAGGATATTAAAAAAGGAGTGCTACCTATTTTGGGGCTAACACTTGCTATTTTTGGGCTCATTATGTTGCAACCAGATTTTGGAACAGGTACGATTATCGTTATGACGATTATTGGAATCTTATTTGTTGGTGGTGTTAATTTCAAGTTCTTTTTTAAAATCGGAATTATCGGTATTATAGGAATCGTTGTTCTAATATTGATTGCCCCTTACCGACTAGCACGTATTTTATCATTCCTAGATCCTTGGAAAGATCCTTTGGGTAGTGGATTTCAAATTATTCAATCTCTTTATGCAATTGGTCCAGGTGGATTATTTGGACTGGGATTTGGAAATTCGATTCAAAAGCATTTTTATTTACCAGAACCACAAACCGATTTTATTTTTTCCATTATCAGTGAAGAATTTGGGTTTTTAGGGGTTTTAATTGTGACATCTTTATTTTTATCTATTATTATTAATGGTTTTAAAATTGCCCATAGTTCTTCTGATTTATTTGGTAAATATTTAGCCTTTGGAATTATTTTTCAATTATCGTTTCAAGCCATTTTAAATTTATGTGTTGTCGTTGGTTTAATCCCAGTTACGGGAGTAACGCTTCCGTTTCTTTCTTATGGTGGCTCTAGTCTACTGATTACCTTATGTAGTATGGGGGTTGTCTTAAATATTTCTAAATTTACAAAATAAAAGCCATTTTTCTTTTAAAAATATAGGAAAAAAACAATAAATCATAAAAAGTGTGTTATAATGTAGCTGGTGATGTAAATGACGTATGTTAAATTTAAAGAAATACCAAGACAATTCGATTTTTCAAAGGCAATCAAAAATGAAGATTTGCCAGGATATATTAGGCATTATGTTCCAGAAGATGAACTCATTTTATCGGTTTATCAAACAAGTAGAGATCATGGCTTGTTTACAGATTGTAAAATTGTTTTATTTGACCATGTCAGTGGAAAAGAAAATTATAAACAAATTCATACCATTCCTTATACTTCTATTTCCGTTCTATCGATTGCTTTCAAAGAAAAAACATCAGAGCTTAACTTATATTTAGAATGTGGTTTTCCAATTAAATTAAATTTTTTAAATACCAAACCAGAAGATAAAGTCCGTTTAAGGTTGTTGTATACGTGTATCAACCGAATTATGAATAATCAAAAACCTTTAGAAGAAGATATGAAAAAACTAAGAAAAGATGATGTAAGGGTTTCATTTAAAGAGGACACTCAAAAAAGACATTAATGTGTCTTTTTTTTCTGCAACTCTAATATTTTCCCACAGCACTCTTTTCCCTCTGGACAAAAATTGAATACTTCACAAGTTGGTCCTAAACCACTTCCAAATAAAGGAGCTACTACTTTCGTCTGTTTTACCATTTCTTGTATTAATACTCTAATTTCTTTTTGAGCCTTGGTGCAACAACGTAAACTACTAATCCATTTTAAACTACTACCATTCAAAGTTGTTAGAACATTGCACTTATGCCCACTTAAATAAAAATATACTAGATCCTCTTCTCGTACCCCTTTTGATTTAAAATAATCTTTCATCTCCGTATTTTTTTTATAAATTTCATGGTATTTTACTTCATCTATTTTTTTGATGCCCTTTGGAATTTCATAGTTATCAAAATTCCATAATGGTACAAAATTAGGAACCATTAAAGAATGCATTCTATGTCTTGTTAAATGCGTTAAAACAGCAAGGGAAATAGGAATTTGATATTGAAAATTTACTTGTTCTAATTCTCGATTGCTTCTATTTTCAATTAGATATTGCATATAACGTCTTTTTTGTATTTCTGATAATTGCAAGTACATATCGGTAGCTTGTTCTTCTGTGCATTGATATCGAGTCATAATCATAGATACTAAAATTTTTTGATCGGGATCTTTGGTATAAGAAAGTAAAACAGGTTTTTCTAATATTTTGATATTTGGACTAGCAAATTGTAAGTATAAATCATTTCTAATGGCATTTTCATTATCAATCCCAAAGTTTAGTGTTAAATAAGGAATCTGATTTTCGATAATGTGTTTAAAATTTTGACCGAGTTCTCTTGCTTCTTCTAATGGACTACTTAATAAATCAGTAGTTAATCGTTCTAATTCTCTTGCATCCATTCCCATAATCAAATTACTATAATAACAATATGGAAGAATAAATCTCGCTTCTTCTTTTTTTACTCCTAATCCGATATAAGCTTGATATTGTTCAAATAAAAAGTTCATATATTGTTCATAAATAGATTGCAATTTTTCGTTTTCGGCATGAATATGATGATTTTCATCATGGAAATTTGGAGTATAAAATCCTACTTTGCTAAAGTCTACTTCTCTTCTTGATTTTACCGTAAAAGAAGATAACCGGTAACCAATTAGTATTTGTTCCATAATGGGTGTTATATCTTGTAATCCAAATACGTAATAATCATGTTCGATAATGGATTTGTGTCCCATTCCAATAATCCTTTTGATTAGTTTTAGATTTGATTCATAGTTATTTCTACTTTCAAAGACCTCAAATACGGTTCCTTTTGTTCGTGATAAGTTTCCTGCTGAAGCAATAATTTTTGCTCTTTCTTCTTGATTGATACTACCTAATAATTCGATTCTCATTGTTACTTCCTACCTTCTTAAATCATAGATTTTTTTATATCTTAGTTTTCATCATAATTTTGTATACTTGTTTTAATCGTTCTTTTTTATCGTGGTTCATTTCGATAAAGTTAATGTGCATTTGGTATCCACTATCTAAACTGAGTAAGATTTCTACTTTTCCAGGTTTAAAATTAATTGCACTGGTAGAAATGGAGTGATAAGGGATAATATGTATTTTTTTATAATAAACAGCCATAGTGTCACGATCAAAGAGAACCATTTTTTTGTTCGTAAAAACCATATAGTCTTTGGAATTTTTATATGCCAAGAGAATTTTTTCTTCTTCCTCTACATATTCTCTTGCATATTCTGGTAATTCTTCCATGCTCAAGATTTCTTTTTTAAAGTCAAAATATTTTGATAATTCTTTAAATTTTATATACGCCATTTTTACACCTCTTTATATCATTATAACAGAGGAAATCGGAAAAAAAAAGAACGATTTTTCGTTCATAAATAATGTTGACATTTTTTTACCATTTAGATATTCTTTGAAATAAATTGTTATTTTATTCATTTTCGCAACTTTCAATTTCTAAAAAATGATCTTTTAGTTTCAATTTTAAGATTTCCATTGTTCTTTCATAATTATAATCAATTGCAATTAATGGGAAAGTACTTAAAACAAAGATTTCATTTTTTCTATTTTTTAATTTTATTAACACAAAATATATTTATTCTGAAATCCTCAAAAAAAATGACTATTTGTCACTTTTTTCTCCATGCAAATTTAAATCAACAGCATGTTTGGGATGTCTTTTTTCTACTGGCAACGTTTCTACCCATTCAGTACCATTCCATTTTTTTAGACAATTCGGTCCATACCATTTGGTTACTACGTTTTTGATATTATGATAGGAATAAAATTTTCTTCCCTCAAATTCGTAAAGAGTAAATGGATAAACATCTTCTCTTGGAAATTTTGGTTCTTTAAAAAATTTTTCCCATGGTATTGCTATGGTTTGAGAAACTAGATTACTCTTTTCGTTTTTTCTTGCATATTTTTCGGAAATTTTTAATACTAATTTTTTTAATCGTACTGGATTAATATGAATGTTATCTAATAATACCATAATTGGCATTAAAGCTCTTATTTTAAAACGGTTCCATTCATCTACCCATTTATTTTCAGAAACACCATCATAGATAACAACATCAACAAAAATTCCATCACCAGATTTACATCTATTTTTTAAAAGTGTATTCACTTCTTCGATATAAGTTCCTCTTTTTCGTATTTTCATAGAGGGAATTAAAATGTTATATTTTTTGTCATTTTCAAAACATTGAAAATAAAATTTGGAATCTAAGTCTTTTTCTAAAGCTTTTATAAAACGGTTCCAATCTTTTCTTTCGATACACATATCAATATCATCATCCCAAGGAATGAATCCCTTATAATTGCAAATTCCTAAAGCAGAACCTGCTATTAGGGCGTAAGGTATCTCATTTTTTACACATACTCTATGAATTTCATCCATAATTTCTAAAATAGCAAGTTGCAAGTCTCTTACTGTAATTTCTTTTCCGTCTTTGGTTTTCTTAATCACATATTTTTCTTCCATATTCTACCTCTTTCTTTTTATACTTGTCCCATCAATTTCAAATATAATATTTTCAGTTGTTAATTCATAAGGAATTTTTAATTTTTCTAACATTGTTTTTGTTTTTTCTTCTATTGATGAAGCAGTAATTACTACAAATTCTGGTTTTAGTTTGTTTAATAATTCTTTCATATTGGAAACGTATCTTCCATGGTATGGCAATTTTACTAGTTCTGATTTTAAAATATTCTGTTCTAGTAATTCCTCAATTCTTTTCTTTTTCATATCGGCTCCAAAAAAGGTTGTAATATCTCCTACTGTTATAAATGTTGCTAAAGAAGAATTGTTAGAACTATCTTGTTCTTTTTTGGGTGGTTCTATTAAAATGTTCATTTGCCCTATTTTCATTTTTATGGAATCTTTCGGTGTTTGATAATCAATATAGTTTTCTTTTACATAATCTAATAGTTCTGTTTCAATTGTAGAACCTTTTTTATAACTACTAGCAATTATTTTTTCTACATTCCACTTTTTCATAATAGCTGTTGCATTTCCGATATGATCTTTATCGGGATGTGTTAAAATCATGAGATCTATTTTATTAATATTCTTACTTTCTAGATAAGATAGTACTGTATTTCTACAAGTATCTTCTCCAGTATCAATTAGTATATAATGTGTATCATCTTCTATTACTGTTACATCAGCATCCCCACAAGCTAGAAAAGACATTTCTACGGTTTTGATTTTCATCTTTTCTTTACATCCTCCTAGTAATATACAAAAAAAGAGAAGAACAAAAATTATCTTTTTTTTATTTTTTTTCATGTTCGTCCTCCTTTTTTATTCTAACATAGTTTTTAATTTAAACCTATATGGTATCTAAAATATTTACGTTATTAATATTCTTATCTATTACATTGATAGTCTATAAGGCTCTTGTTCTGTTCCTTTTCCTGATGTGATTTTCACGGTTGTTTCTAGATATAGAACCGGCCGAACGCCGTAGGTAGCCCTCGCATCGTAGTTGTTGACATCCTCTTCCGTGCCCACATAACACACACTGTGCGTGAGACCGCTATGTGGCGTAATTGTCCATTGATATGTACTAGTATTAAACAGATAATTATTGTTGATACATGCATTATTAGTATTGTTTAAACTGGTTGTTCTTTCACAACTCGCATTATTTGAACCATATCCAAAGTCTGTTACACTCATTAGTCCAATATATCCTAATGATGATGAACTTCTTTCGTTATCTTCAAAATTTCCTAATGTAAAAGTACTACTTATTCCTCCTGTATACCATGTCCCATTTGCAATATAACTTCTACTTACCTCATCAATATAATTTGTATTACTATAAAAGCTTGGTCCATTTAATTGTGTTTTCAAATCGGATGGCCTATCCCAATTATTTGATCCATAGGTTCCTCCTGTTGTATCCCACCTCAAAGCTGTACTATAAAAACCATTTTTAATTATCTTCATTTTTCCGTCTATCAATCCAATAATTCGATATAAATGTTCTTCATCACATATTTCATTTTGAGTTCCAAAACATACCCAGTTACTTGGATTACTTCCTGCATATCTTGGATTTCCTAAATTATCTTTCCTTATTGAACCATTTTCTCCTACTTCTGATATCATCATTTCTTCAGTTAATATTCTTTCTGATGATTTCACTACAATTGTTTTATTCGCTGTTACTGTATTTCCGTTTTCTGTTACAGTACATTTTATTTCATGAGTACCACTTTCTAAACTACTTGTATTCGTTACTTCTGCATCTTCATTTGCTGTATCTACACAAGTAACATTTCCTGATAATACATTAAAATATTCTAATATGGATTTATCTAATCCCTTTTCTATTGTTTCACTTTTGGAATCCTTTACTGCAATTAAAGGTAGTTCACTTTCATCTGGTATTTTACATTTATTCTTTTCATATTTGATTAATCTTACATTCGTATCTGTTTTACTTTTTATTGCACACCATTCATTATTATG
>CAYYCR010000039.1:0-12135 GCA_964470385.1 uncultured Muribaculaceae bacterium
AGAGGGAAGAATAGAGGGTGAAAAAATAGGTGAAAAACAAGGCGAAAAAAAGGGTAAAAAAATTGGAATATTAGAAACAGCTAGTAAATTATTATCAAAAGGTCTTCCAATAGAACTTATTATGGAAGTAACGAATCTTTCAAAAAATGAGATTCAAAAGTTTAATAAAGTCAAAAATTAAGTTTTGATAAAGATACTCAGGTGAAAGAAAATCTGAGTATTATTTATTTTGAACAAATTAAAGAATCACATTTACAGAAGTGGTGGTGATATGATAGAATAAGAGTATGGATAAAAGATATAGAAATAATTATAACAGGATTGGCAACAAAGTCTATAAATAATTGCTTTTTCTTTTATAAAATAGAAAATAGGAGCTGTAAAAAATGAAAAAATTAATAAGTAAAAGTTATAGGGGCATAAAATATAAAGGTTTTACGTTAATAGAGTTGTTAGCAGTTATAGTAATACTAGCTGTAATAGCACTTATTGCTACTCCTATTGTTTTAAGTATATTAACTCGTGTTAGGAAAAGTGCTTTTCAGGATAGTGCGTATGGAATCATGGAAGCTGCGAAAGGTTATTATGCAGAGAGTATATTGGAAGAAAACGATCCAGTAGACCAAGTGTTTTCATTTGAAGATGGGACTACGAATGAATTATCTTATGGTGGTTCAAAACCAAAAGGTGGTATTTTAACACTCAGCAGAAGTGGAGAAATAGGTTTGGCTATCCATAACAATGAATGGTGTGCAATAAAAGGTAAAAATGATACGAATGTAAGATTAATTAAATATGAAAAAGATACATGTGTAATACCAGATGGAAGTGATATTCCACTAATTGCAGTAAAAGATACAAAAGATGAAACAATAGAAAAAGGACTTGATAAACCGATATTGGAATATTTTAATGTGTTATCAGGAAGTGCTAGATGTGTAGATACTTCAAATAAAAATGTAGAAGTAACAAATACGAGTAGTTTAGGAAGTGGTACACACTGTATAGAATGCACGATAACAGAAGCTGGAAAAACAGTGAAAGCAAGTAAAACAATAATCGTGGAATCATTAGATAAAGTATTAACAGAAGAGATGATGATAGCAGAAGTAGGAGAAAATGGTTCCATTAGAACAGATGATTTAGGAAATAAAAGATATGCAGGGAGTAATCCAAATAACTGGGTATGTTTTGGAACAGAGAATGAGGCTTGTGATGAGAATCATTTATATCGAATTATAGGGATAATGGACGGAAAAATGAAGATAATCAAAAATAGTTTTTATAGTACAGCTTTAAGATGGGATATGACTGGAGGAGATTATGGATCAAATAATTGGGATAGACCAGCCGATTTAAAAACAGAATTAAATGGAACAAGTTTTTATAGTAATGCAAATTATATCAATGAGACAAGTAAGGGTTATATCGCCAATGGAACATGGTATACAGGAGGAATTGATAATAATAATCCAACATTAGGAACTTTTGAAGAGGCAGAAAGAAGTTTGTCATCAATGGGGTATATAGGACTGATGAGTATAACAGACTTTGGGTATGCTTCAAATAATGCAAGTTGTGAAAGAACAACTGTTTTAACCAGCATTAATAATGCATGTATAAGTGACAATTACCTATTTAATAGTAGTACACATCAATGGACAATTACGCCGAATAGCGGCAACACGTACACCGTGTGGCGTGTGAGCATGGAGGGGAGTGTCAATAACTTCAGTGCGTACTTTACTTTCGGCGTACGTCCTGTTCTATATCTAGAAACAACCGTGAAAATAACAGATGGAAATGGGACAATAGGAAATCCATATCGCCTATCGAAGTAGGTAATGTCGTCTCAGAAGTTCAACGTTTCTAAATAATCCATGAAACCTTTATTTATTTAAGCTGTAGCACTTACAGCTTTTTTTGTCGACTAAAAGAAAATAGAACCCATTCAATCCGACAAATTTATTAATCCCTTTATTTTAAAATGAATGTGGTGATGATATGAAAGTAAAAATATTTGATGAAAATCATGAAAAAGACTTAGAAAAAGCAATGAATGAATTTTTAGAAGACTTTGAAGGAGAAATTGTGGACATTAAATTTGGAGTATCAGCAAGTGTATTTGGAGAAGAACAAATATATTGTTTTTCAGCTATGATTATTTATAAATAAAAATGTTTAAAATAAAAAATAATGAAACAATATAAACATAGAATATGAAAGGAATGAGGATATTTTATGTTTGGAAACTTTACAGAAGAAGCAAGACAAATCTTAATCAATGCCAAAAGTGAAATGAAAGAACTACGTCATCCCTATGTAGGAAGTGAACATTTATTACTTGCTATTTTAAAAGATGACAATCCAATCACCAAAAAACTAAAAAGTTACCATTTAGATTATGAAACATTTCGTATGGAACTCATTGAAATAGTAGGAATTGGTGGAGAGGAAAGTAATTGGTTTTTATATACTCCACTTTTAAAAAGGGTGATGGAAAATGCAATCATTGATAGCAAGGAAAATAACAATGGAGTTGTAACGACAGAACACCTATTTGCAAGCCTTTTAGAAGAGGGAGAGGGAGTCGCTATTAGAATCTTACTTGGAATGAATATCGATATCGATGAACTTTATAATGACTTTGCCTATAAACTAACAACAAGTGCGAAACATAAAAAAAATAAAAAAATGCTACTAGAAGAATTAGGAACCGATTTAACAGCCGAAGCCTTAAAAGGAGCCCTTGACCCAGTGATTGGAAGAGAAATCGAAATCAAACGTGTCTTAGAAATACTATCACGAAGAACCAAAAATAATCCACTATTAATTGGAGCAGCAGGGGTTGGAAAAACAGCCATTGTAGAAGAATTAAGTCGACGAATTGTAAATGGAGAAGTTCCCCCCTCATTAAAAAATAAAAGGATTATTAGTCTAGATATGGCAACCATGGTAGCAGGAACCAAATATCGTGGAGAATTTGAAGAACGTATGAGAAAAGTACTATCTGAAATAGAAGCAAATGACGATGTCATTTTGTTCATCGATGAAATACACACACTGGTAGGAGCAGGCGGAGCTGAGGGTGCTATTGATGCTTCCAATATATTTAAACCAGCCTTGGCTAGAGGAAAAATTAGATGTATTGGTGCAACAACAACCGAAGAATATAAAAAATATATTGAAGCAGATGGGGCTTTAGATAGAAGATTTCAAAGTGTAGCAATTGAAATACCAGATCAAAAAGTAGTCAAAGCCATATTAATGAAATTAAAAGGAATTTACGAACAATACCATTTAGTAAAAATTAGTGAATCTATGATAGATCTAATTATTACTTTCAGTGAAAAATACATTCATAACCGAAACCAACCAGATAAAGCAATTGATATACTAGACGAAGTATGTGCGAAAGTAAGCCTAAAAGAAAGTAAGGAACTCAAAAAATATCATGAATTAAATAAGAATCTCCAAAATACAATCAAAGAAAAAAACGAAGCCATTGTAAACAATGAATTTAAAGAAGCTTCTAAATGGAAAGAAAAGGAAAATCAACTGATGAATCAATTAAACCAACTAGAATTAGAACTTTTAAAACAAAAACATAGTAAAGCAGTCACCAAAGAAGACATTGCTGAAGTCATTCATATCAAAACCAAAGTACCAGTTTATGAGCTTTTAAAGGAAAATAAAAAAGCAATAGAGGAATTAGAACAACATATAAAAGACCAAATCATTGGTCAAGAAGAAGCTACAAAAAAAACAATACAAGTAGCCAAACGCTTAAAACTCGGATTTAAAGAAGAAGAAAAAGGAACATCTTTATTATTTGTAGGACCGTCTGGAGTTGGAAAAACAGCCCTAGCCAAAATATTTGGAAATGAACTAGTAGGAAAGGAAAATGTCATTCGCTTAGATATGAGTGAATACGCCGAAGCCCATTCTATTAGTAAATTAGTAGGAGCTCCTCCAGGATATGTTGGTTATGATGACCATAAAAATATCTTGGAAGAAATTAGAAACAAACCCTATTCTGTTTTAATATTAGATGAAATAGAAAGGGCCCATCCATCAGTCCTTAATTTATTCTTTCAAATATTAGAAGAGGGAAAAATCAAAGACTCAAAAGGAGTAGTCGTTCATTTTGGAAATGTAACCATTTTAATGACCTCTAATATTGGCTTTGAAGAAATTCATGTTGGATTTCGAACCCCAAAAGAAGAAGTCATTCAATCAAAATTAAAAGAGTACTTAAGCGTTCCATTTATTAATCGAATTGATGAAACGATTATTTTTCATCATTTAAAGGAACAAGATATCGTAAAACTTACACAAAGTAAATTAGAAGCGTTAAAAAATCGATACCAGAAAAAAGGATACCAAGTAATTTTTTCTGAAGAACTAACAAAAGAAATTGTCCAAAAAAGCAATTATGAAGAATATGGTGCTAGAAGACTGGATAAAATTATCAAAGAAAATATTGAAAGTATCATTATAGAAGAAGCCTTAAATAATAAAGAAACCATTTGCATTAATCATTTGAATACATTAAAAATAGAAAATTAGAAAGGAAGATATTATGAACTATTCATTGGGAAACAGCTTTTTTAGAAATGGAATTGATTTTTTTGAACGAAACAATAAAGAATTTAATTATTTAAGAACAGATATTTATGAGAAAGAAGATGCCTATTATTTAAAAGTGGAAACACCAGGAATCGATAAAAGTAACATTATCGTAAACTATGATAACGGCTATTTAACGGTATCTGTAAAGCAAGATGAAACAATAGAAGAAGAAAGTGATTATATTAGAAAAGAGAGAATTACGAGTGAAATGCAACGATCTTTTTATGTAGGAGATATCAATGAGGATTCGATTAAAGCAACCCACGAAAATGGAATTTTAACCATTCGCTTAGAAAAAAAAGAAGAAAGCAATCATCAAAAACAAATTACAATTGAATAGTTAAGACTATTCTTTTTTTCTTTTTTGTGATATGATGATAATGGTGATTATAATGATAACAATAGAACAAATTGAGACTTCATTGAATACGAATCCAAATTTAACGCAACCGTTAAAAGCAAATTTGTTAGAACTTACCTCATTATTTCATGAGAAATTTAAAGAAGTTTCACTGGAAAATTTGAATAATCGTTTAAAGACCTTAAAGGTAGAAGGCTTGAATCGGTATGTTACCAAAGAAGTATCAAAATATGATCCAGTGAACAATATCTTAATGATAAATTCAGAAAGACTGAACGAAGACGTAGATGCGAAACATATTTTAATGTATGAGCTATTATCCATTATCACAGCGAAAGATAATTATACAGGATTTAATTTTAACCATCAATTTGAAGCTTTGAATATTGGATATACAGAAATATTAACCAACTATTTAGTTGGAAACGAAACAGAAAAATTTGTTCACTCTGATGAAATTATTGCAACCAATTTAATTTCGGTATCCATTGGAAATGATATTTTGTTACATTCATTTTTTAATAATGATTACATGACTTTAACAAGAAGTCTAATAGAAGCGGGGATAAAACTATGATTGGATTAATGAATTATAATGTTTCAGCTAGAAATGAAACGGGGAAAAGTGAATTAGCGAGTATAGAACGGGCTTATTTAAAAAGTTTAGCTGGAAAATCTTTAACACCAGAACAGATTGAACAAATAGAAGCTCATCTTGTGACCAATCCAAATATGATGGATAATCCTAGTATGTATCAGGAACTAGAAAAGGTGAAAGCAGAATTTCAACTATTAAAACAATCCCTAGTACAAGTAGATACAGCAAATTATACCTTATAGGACCAGATGGTCTTTTTTTGTAAACTACAGTGAAATAGAACACTCTAGGTTTGTAAAATCTAACAAATCGTGATATACTTTTAATGATTACTTACATAAATGAGGTGAAAACAATTTGAAAAAACTAAAAGAGCAAACAATAGAATATATAAAAAGTACCAAAAATAAAACGATTGCGTACATAAAGACGAATATTTTATTTGCTACATTTGTAATGACATCTGTTATAAATGCAACCTTACTACGGTATTTGACAGTAAAAAATTATCTCGATTTTAGACCGATGCTTGCAGATTTATGTGTTGTACTTATTATTGGTGCTTTTGGATATTTTTTAAAGCCAAAACATCAATTTAAATATTATTTTTCTTGGTCGATCTTTTTTACGATCATTTGTATTATTAATTCTATGTATTATACGAATTTTTTATCTTTTGTCTCAGCATCTTTACTGGCGACTTCCTTGCAACTTAAGACTGTAGGCGATGCTGTGGTTCAAAATGTAATAGAAATAAAAGATTTTTGTTATCTTTGGCAAATTGTCGCAATGCTTTTTGTCAATAGAGCATTAAAAAAGAAAGATTACTATCAACGGGTTTCTAAAATTGAAAATGGAAAAATTCGAGCACTGAATACATTAGTAGCAGGATTGATTATTTTAGGTTTCTTTATTTCTATGTTAAATAGTACCGATATCAGTCGTCTTGGCAAACAGTGGAACAGAGAATTTTTAGTAATGCGTTTTGGATTATATACGTATCAAGGTAATGATTTAATTGCTAGTATTAAGCCTCAGATTAGTCCTTTATTTGGATACGATGAAAAAGCAAGGGCTTTTCGGGAATATTATGCTGGATTAGAAAATACGGCAACACAAAATAAATATACCAATGTATTTAAAGGAAAAAATGTAATTGTTATTCATGCAGAAAGTATTCAAAATTTCTTACTTGATACTCAGTTTAATGGAGAAGACGTAACGCCAACATTAAAAAAATTAGCGAGTGAGGGACTATATTTTTCAAATTTTTATGCTCAGGAGAGTGTAGGAACAAGTAGTGATAGTGAGTTTACGTTTAATACTTCATTAATGCCAACAACTAGTGGTACTGTCTTTGTTAACTATTGGGATAGAGATTATGTAACCACTCCAAAATTATTAAAGGAACAAGGATATTATACATTTAGTATGCACGGAAACAATGGTTCTATGTGGAATCGAAATGTGGTTCATCCTAAATTAGGATATGATTATTTCTTTAATTATTCAAAAGATTTTGAGATTGATGAAAAATTAGGTCTGGGATTAACCGATAAATCATTTTTTAGACAAGCAGTTCCTAAAATAAAAGCCATTAGTGAAGAAAATAAAAACTTCTATGGTTTGCTTATTATGCTTACAAATCATACTCCATTTAATGATAAAGGAAAAGCTTATAGTGATTTTGAAGTAGATTATAAGTATGAAAAGGTAAACGAAGAAACGAAAGAAGTGGAGGTTGTAAGTGCCCCTTATATGGAGGGAACGAAACTAGGAAATTATTTTAAATCAGCACATTATGCCGATGAAGCTTTAGGACAATTTATCGAGGATATGGATGAAGCTGGATTACTAGATAATACTGTACTTGTGATTTATGGAGATCATGACGCAAAATTAAAAAAATCGGAGTATGATCGGTTTTATAATTATAATCCAGAAACGGATGAGCTTCGAAGCTCTGATGATCCAGAATATAAAAAAGTTGATTTCTATCAGTATGAGTTGAATCGTAAAGTTCCATTTATTATTTGGACAAAAGATCATAAATATAAAGAAGAAGTAACCAAAGTAATGGGAATGTATGATGTTCAACCAACATTAGGAAATATGTTTGGATTTCATAATCCATATGCTTTAGGACATGATATTTTTAGTGTCGATGATAATGTAGTGGTTTTTCCAGATGGAAATTGGTTAACCAATTCAATTTATTATAATGCCCAAAAAGGGGAATCATTATCTTTACAAGCGGATGAACCAATTAGTGACGATTATATTAATCATTATAATGAACATGCGGAAAATGTAATTTCTGTTTCTGATTCAATTATTATATATGATTTGATTAAAAAGACAACGGAAGCAGAAGATTTGTTAAAGGAATATAATAATGGATAGGAAGATAAAAATGACGAAGAAAAAAAGGGTAAGTAAAAAGAAAGTTAGAATTATAATGGCTTTACTTGTGAGTGTTATTGTTCTCTTATTTGGATTTTGTATGTTAAAGGGAAAAAATAACGGTAAACGGGTAAAGAAAGAAGTAAAAGTAGAAGAAAAAATAGATGACTATAATTATGAATTAGACGATAATGAAACACCTTATTATAAAGAATTATTTAAGAGTTTAAAAAATGTTTTAAGTGCGGATGAACTAGATGAGGAAAAATATGCTTCTTTAGTAAGTCAATTGTTTTTAGCTGATTTCTTTAATTTAGATAATAAATTAAGTAAAAATGATATTGGTGGTATTCAGTTTGTTTATGCAGATTACCAGCATGATTTTGAAAATTTAGCTAAGGAAAGTGTTTATCATTATGTTGAGAGTAATATCTATGGTGATAGAAAACAAGAATTGCCAGTAGTAAGTGAAGTATCAATCGTAAATATTGAGAAGAAATCTGTGAAATATTTAGATACGATGGATGAAGAAGCTTACATTGTCGATTTGAGTATTGCTTATGAAAAAGATATGGGGTATCAATCAGAAGCGACTTTGACATTAGTTCATCATAATGAGCGATTGGAAATTATAGAAATGACGGAATAGACTACTATGAATAATTCGTACAATGAAAAATGAAAGCGAATGAAGTTTTCATTTTTTTCATGAAATCATGGTAAATTCTTTGTAACTAGAAAAAAAAGATAAGTGATGTGTGATTTTTTTGAATATTTTAGTTGAGTTATAGCAAAAATTTACATTCAACTATGATATTTCATAGATTTTCTATCAGGAATTTGATACAATAACATTATAAATTATTTTTAAGTAGAAAGAAGTGATTCTATGAATCTATTTGCTCTTTTATTAACACTTATTTTAGGACTTTTTATATTACTTGGAACAATCATTGTTTTTATTACTAAAAATAATGAAAAGTTTGTATCTTTTTCCCTTGCTTTAGCATTTGGAGTAATGAGTAGTTTATCTATTTTAGAACTTTTTCCAGAAGCACATGAACATTTGGAAAATGCAGTTGGAGATTTATCGATTTTAGTGTTATTATTGTTGATACTATGTGGTATTTTATCATTAAAATTATTGGACGCTTTTGTTCCTCATCATGCAGAACATGAGGGACACCATCATAGTAACAAAGAACATATGGAACACTTACATCATATTGGTGTCGTTTCGAGTATTGCACTTCTTTTACATAATCTAATAGAGGGAATGGCCGTTTTTGGAACAGCTATCACATCAGTATCACTAGGACTCATGGTAGGGCTTGGAGTAGGACTTCATAATATTCCAATGGGAATGGTAATTGCTTCTACTTTTTATAAAAGTAGTGGTAATGTAAAAAAAACTGTAGGAATTAGTTTTCTGATTTCTATTTCTACCTTTGTAGGAGGACTTCTTATGTTCTTTTTGAAAGATTTGATTGTAAATGATTTGGTACTTGGGATACTACTTGGTGTTACACTCGGAATGATTATTTATATTGTATTATTTGAATTATTAGGACAAATCATGCATACGAAAAATAAAAAAGAAACTTGGATAGGGATGTTTCTTGGAATTTTTATTTTAGTATTAAGTGTCCTAATTGGTGGTCATCATCATTAAATATAATAAGGGGGGTTTTATGGAACAGGTTTATATTGGGCAAATTTTAGAATTAGAGAAAAAACATTTGGTATGTGTTCACTTATTTGGACTTCCTAGTTTGGTAGTAGCAAAAGAATCACTTGGAAATTATAAGTCTGGTGAATTTATCATCTGCCAAGTAAAAACAGAACGTCATAAAAAAGTAATTAAAAAGCTTTATACATTTAAAGAAAGTCAAATAGGCGAAATTGTATTTGAAAATGATGAACCTAAACTACAGTTTTCTTATAGAAAAGATAAACAAATCGAGTTAGCGTGCAAATACTTTTTGAATCTTTTCGATGGAGCCAAAGTCCGTTTTCGGTTAGAAACGTCGGGAAATGAGGTAAAAGCGAAAATATATAAAATCTTAGGGGAAAAAGATGACTTAGGAATTGACATTATGGCAATTGCAGAACAAAATGGCATTCCAACCGTTTTTTCCAAAACAGCACTTAGACAAGCAACTCATATTAAAGAACCAGTATGTGACTTAGTAGATTCTCTTAGAAAAGATTTATCAAGCAATCAAATTTTTACAATCGATGGCATTCATTCCAAAGATTTCGATGATGCTATCTCTCTTAGAGAGGAAAATGGCGATTATATTTTAGGCGTTCATATTGCTGATGTTGGACGCTATATCAAAGAGGGAAGCCCTCTAGATTTAGAAGCAAGAAAAAGAGGAATGACAGCTTATTTACTGAACTATGTATTTCCAATGTTTCCAGAAGTAATTTCCAATGGAGTCTGTTCTTTAAATGAATTAGTAGACCGTTATACACTTACTTGTGAAATGAGAATAACCAAAGAGGGAATCATCAAAGACGTAAACTGTTTTCCAACCATGATTCATTCTAAAAAAAGGATGACTTATGAAAGTGTCAATGAATTATTGGATGGCAATATGGTAGCTGGTTATGAACCCTTTTGTGAGGTATTACATGAAATGTCTTTTTTGGCAGATAAATTATATCAATGGAGAATTCAAAATGGGGCAATTGATTTTGATGGGACTGAACCAGTTATCCAGCTTGACCAATTTGGTCATGTCACTGATGTGAGAGCAAGAATCAGAGGAAAAGCAGAATTTTTAATTCAAGAATTTATGTTGGCAGCTAACCGAAGCATTGCCTCTTTATTAAAACAAGAAAATATCATGTATCCCCACCGAGTTCATGAAGCACCAGATAGGAAACGATTAACTTCTGTCGAAATGAAACTAGCAAGTATTGGGGTAGATATTTCCACATTACTAGAAGCTGACATTCAAAAGCAATCATTCATCATGAATCAAATTTTAAATCAATATAGAAAAAATCCAAATTATATGGTCATTTCTAATTTGTTAATCAGTACTATGAAGCGTGCGAAATACTCTCCTTTGGATTTAGGACATTTTGGACTTGGACTAGAAAGAAATCTACATTTTACCTCTCCTATTAGAAGATATCCAGATTTGGCTTGTCATCGTCTTATTAGAGAACATTATTTTTTAAATCAGTCACAAACGGAAAAACAGATTGAACAATTAGAAGATATGATAGAAAAAACAAATCATTCAGAAAAGAAAATTGATCGAACAGAACGAAGAATTATTGAACTAAAAAGCAAAGAATATTTACTTGATCATATTGGAGAAACGATGGAAGCAGTGATTCAAGATTGTAGTCATAAAGGAATTTTAATTGAATTAAAAGATTGTATGGAAGAATTTATAACAAAATCGGATTTAGAAAATGGAACCTATCAAAAAGAAGATTGTGCTTATACATTTTTAAACTCTTCGGTTGTCTATAAATTAGGAACTCACTTAAAAGTAAAACTGGTAAAAGATCCAATTATGGATGGTAATGTGATATTTAAAATTATAAGTCCAAATACTACCAAAGTGTATACATTAGGAAATTACCGAAAATTTTATTAGAGTGTTAAGAAAATGTCAGAAATGCCATTTTTTCGTTTACTTATAAAGAGTAAAAAATATTTCAAGATTAGAACAAGAAAAAAATAACTTAAAAGATTGAAAAATTTGTGGTCATATTTCACTTTTTCGTAATGCAAGATACAAAATGATAGATAAACGTAAAGTGAAAAAAATAGTATGGAATGACGATTGCAAAAATAATGCGATTATAGTAAAATGTAAAATAGGAATAGGAGTGAAAAAATGAGAAAATTAACAAATTGCAAACCAGAGAGGGCTAAAAATAAAGGATTCACTTTAATAGAGCTATTAGCAGTTATCGTAATACTTGCAATTATAGCACTCATAGCAACTCCAATTGTATTAAGTATATTAACGAAAGTTAGGAAAAGTGCATTTCAGGATAGTGCGTATGGAATTATGGAGGCAGCGAAAAGTTATTTTGCTGAAAGTATATTAGATGAGAATAATCCAACGGATCAAGTGTTTTCATTTGAAGATGGAGTTACGAATGAACTATC
>CAYYCR010000040.1:0-10082 GCA_964470385.1 uncultured Muribaculaceae bacterium
GTTTCTTTGGAGTTTTTGTTCCAACACGAGTACAAACACCACGTTTTTGAGGAGAATTTTGAATGGTTTGTTTTTTCTCCTTACTGTTATATCCAATTCCTAGTACAGGTGATTTGCTTTTCTTTGTTTTTTCACTTCTTCTCTTACGAACTAATTGATTAATTGTAGGCATATTTTTCACCTTCCTTTCTTTCCACACATCCAGGTGTTTCATTTTTTCTCTTAATTAAAGATTTACCGAAGTAAACCTTAATTAAAATGTACTACTACTATAACACTAATATGCTTCATTTGTCAATCATTTTTTGGAATTTCATATATCAGTATTATCATGTCCTTTTTTTCATATTTCAGATTACTAATTACTTTGTTTTTTTTCTTTTTCTGTGATTAATGTTTTATTAAATTCTTTTACGACTTCTTCTGAACCTCTATCGGTAATTTTCTTTCCTGTCGCATTTTCTATCAAATCTAATAATTTTTTTGCTCTATCAGTAATAAAATCATCAAAATTATCGGTACTAAGCATATCATAGTCTAATATATGTGAACCCACATTATTTTTAAGATCCTCTACTGTTAGGTTCTTTCCCTTTTTTATTTTTTCAAGATATTTACTTGGTGCTTCTCCTCCGATATATCGATTGGTCGATGCAAATAATGGGGTTTTATTGACAATGGAGTTCCAATATCTTTGACTATATCCTTGTTTGATACAATAGTCTTTTGGGAATATATGATGAATGTCACTACCATGGTCTAAGTATAATGTCACATCCATCGTTTGCCCACCAATCCAATCTTTACAATTTTCTTTTAATAGTAATGCCATAATGCCTTTGTAGGCTGCACTTTGCTTACTTTGTAAACTGAATAATCTTAATGTATTAAAAGAACTTTCTAAAATTGTTCTTGGCGTTTCTCCATTATGATTAATCCAGTGATCCACTTCTGGAACATCGAAAGAAATTCTTGTTTCTGTTGCACTTCCATATAATTCTCCTAATACTCCGCACCAAAACCATTGGGCAATTTTATTTTTTACAGCTGCATTATGAAAATCTTTTTGTACTGCACAAATAACTGCTAATGGGGTAATTTGATTCCCGTAAGGGATATAATCGCTTGAGAATATTCTTTGTTCTATTAAAAATTGGTTTGCTCTTTCATACCCATCCAAAATTAACTCACGATTCTTTTTATAGTCTTCCAATGTTAAGTTTAAGATATCTTTTTTTCTACAACTTACAGTTCCCCCTTTTAAATAAGAAGTTAGTAATGTAATTGCAATTAAAAAGGAACTTTCATCTATTGCATTTAAGTTATTGATATCCTTAAAACCCGTTCTAGCTTTTCCATACTCTGTTGCTTTTTCGCTACCATTTCGGATAATTTCCCAATCTTTTCTGAGTTCATAGTTATCAGCTGCATAAGTTGCTGTTAATAATTCAAATACAGTTAATGGGACACCTCCTTGGTTCACTTTTTCAAATACTTGGCATACTGCTTCTTTTGGGGTTGTATTCTTTAATTCAATAACTGGAATTCGATAGTTTAATAATGGTTGTATAATTTGTTCGTCAAATTTTTGATATTCTTCTGATATTTTAGAATCAAAGTTATAATATCGTTGATATCTACTTCTCCATGCGTTAATTTCATTAAAATTGGAACATAAGTTTAATGGAACCATTTTCTGTTCAAATTCTTTTTCTTCAGTAGATAAATCTAGGTCAATCACTCTTCCCATATCACTTTTCTTTTGTTTGTTTTCATCTACACTAAAGATAGCTTCTTCTCTCTCAGTAAGAGTGCTCAAAGCTTTTTCTATATTAATATAATAATATCTTTTTATTTTTCTTCCTGTCCCAGTTGTAGTATTTACAGGATTTTTACTTCTTAGAGATAAGAACGTCGATGTCATTCTTTGTTGTCCATCTAATAACATTCTATTGGGATTTTTCTTTGCTTCCCCATTTCCTTCTAAACTTCTACATTTAAATTTAAATTGTCCACCTGAATTTAATAACATAATGGTACCTACTGGATAGCCTAGTGTAAGACTTGCAATTAACCCAATAATTCTGCTATCTTCCCATACCCAGCCTCTTTGAAAATCTGGAAGTTGTAATTCATTCGATTCAACTTCATCTAATAAGTCTCTTAAATATTCATCTTGTGCTGTAAACATTTTTTTCACTCCATTTCATAAAACTATATTTTTTCATTACTGATTGATATTCCTTTAAATTAACTATATGCATAATCAATAATGTTTTTATATCTACTCATATTGTATCAAATTATAGATATAAAATCTACAAAATATCAATTTTAAAATCAATAACTTTCTTATGGAATATCATCACATATTTTTGATAGATATTATTTTGTAGAAATGTTAAAAAAAGAGTCTTTTGGACTCTTTTATATGATTATGCTTTTACATTACGTCTTTTACATACAATAACAATAATTAATCCTAATGATAGAAGTGCTGATGCAGCAAGTGGTAATACATAAGCTACGTCTCCAGTGTCTGGACTTGTTGGCGTTCCTGCTTTTTTATATTTGATACATAAAGCATGTGCTACATCTCCATTACCAGTTGTATCTAATTGACTATTTGCAGCTGTAATATTTTCAAATGTATAAATTCCATCAGCAGTTGGTGTAATATATTGACGATCATATAATACACTTTCGATTTCATATCCTTCGTTTACTTTCACTTGGAATTGTTGTGTACATCCTTCGTTTACTTCTACATATAATTGTTGACCACTTTTAATTGTAATAACGTTATTAGCATCTCCTGCTGTTATTGTACAACTATTTTTTGTTGTTGTAATTGTTCCGTAATCAATCCCTGTACCATCTTGTCCATTGATAACATCGATTTTAAAGGTTGCTGCTGAAGCTGCTCCTAAACCAATCCATAATGTACAAAACGCGATTGCGAAAAAGCTCATCACTTTTATTGTTTTTTTCATAAAACACTCTCCCTTATTCTTACACTACCATTATCTAACAAATTGAAGATAATGTCAATCTTTGTCGTAAATTTTTTTCAATTTTACGTTTCTTTATTCTGTGCAATGTAACTAACCATTCTTTTGGCAACGAGTACTAGTCTACTACTCGATGTTCCATCAATGCAAGTTGACATTGTAAGAGTATGATCTTTTGCTGTTACTTCCAATTCACTTTCGATAATGGATTTTTGTTTAATGTTATCCAAATATTCTTGGAATTTTGTTTCACTATCAAAATTAAATTCATATTGATCGTGCATTGCATCAAATTCATAGGCTGCATAAATTTCATATTGATATGTCGCTTTTGGTGTAATCAGCCATACATATTTGTGGTTATCAAAGTATTCTTTGTCTTTATATTTTTTTAGTGTTCCAAACATAGAGCCATTTTTCATATTATGACCATAGAGTACCATATTATTTGATGAAAAATCTAAGTTGTTTCTATAATCTCCAAAAATAGAGCCGCTAATGTTGTATTTTTTATTATATAAATGGGTTAAATAATATTCATTGTCTTCTCCTTGTACAACTGGATAGTTGACATCTGTATCATCAATTCGAATCCAAGCAATTACTTGTTCGTTTTCGCTTTTTAGTGGTTCAAAATCGACTTGTGGAATACTATCGTTCATCGGAAATTCGGTTCTATTTTTATCTGGTGTTAATATCGGAATGGGTTTGGTTTGGTTTACTTTATTTTGTATTTTTTCATAACTATCGTTTGCTGACCAATATTGGTAAATAATTCTCCCTAATAGGAATAGTGAAATTGAAAAAATTAAAATCAAAATAATCAGTACTGCCATATAGACTTTTTGACTCATAATTTTTTTCTGAATAATTTTCTTTTGTACTTTTTTTGCTTCATCAAAGTCTAATACTTGTGTTAAGTTTAAATAAGAATTTTCATATAATTCGGCATTACTCATGTACTGAACACTATGATACAGTCTACTTAAATGAGTATTTAGGAAAGCCCATTTTTCTGGTTCTTTAATTAAGTATTTACTAATTTTCTTTTGTTCTACTTCATAGAATTTTTCCATATATTGATTCATTTTTGATAAAATGGATTCTAATTCTTGATGAGTGAGTATATGGTTATTTATATTATAATTGATTTCTCGTACAAAGCTTTTACAAAAGATTTGTTCTAATAAATAGTCTGTTGCTGGTTCTTTAATAGGATATTCTACCAATGTTATAAATTCATCTACTAATCTAGAGATATGAATTTTCATTCCTAGTATGATTTCCTCATAATAATGTGCTAAAGCTTGATGATGTTCTTCTGGATTTGAAATTTCCTGTTCGTAGGATTCTAATAATTCGACCAGTCTTTTTTTTCTTCCGTCTTCTTGGTATTCCATCGTCAAATAATTTTGATTCTTGATGACTTCTGGTGCTAGTAAAACGGTTTGATTTAATAGTTCATCAAGGGTTATTACAAGATGGTTCGCTTCTTCTTTTTTCACATTATTTTTTACAGTTTCTATAATTTGTTTTTCATAGTCTTCGATGATTTTTGTATATAGTGTTGGTGCAATATCTTCTAAAAATCGTAGACGGGCAATAAGACTTCTATCTGCTATTTCTTGTTCAATACTTAAATAGGAATAGTTTTCGTAAAAATAACTTGAACCTAAGATTTCTTTGATTGTAGACTGTTTTTTGCTTTTAATTTCTTCATATTTATTATGAGCAAAAGACTTATATTTATATCTTTTTTCAAATAAATCAAATAAATATGGTAGATATTCTAGGTTTTCTTCCAGTGTTGTTTTCATTACGTCTAGATTGATATAAATATCTGGTCCTTGATAAATAAATGGTTTTTCTTCTCCTAAAGAAACAACGTGAACGTTTTCTTTCCAATTGAGTTGGTTTAAAAGGTCTAAGATTAAAAAGCGAAATAGTTCTGCGTGAATACTTGGCGATAGTTCTAGTCTATGGTCTTTTTGAAATAAAACATAGAATAGGTATCGAAAGTAGTGGTGTGGCATAAAACGATTTTTATAAATCATTAGATAGTTCAATAAGTCTTTCAATTCAAAGTCATTTAAAATTCTATTTTTTTCCATTTGTTTATGGTAAAATCTTCCAATTTCATCTTTAGAATTTTCAAAGTGAATGTCTGCTAAAAATTTTTGAAATGGTTCTAATTCATTTGGAAATTTTTGTAATAATTCTAAAAGTCCTCGGCAGGCACTGTTTTCATAAAAAGAGAAAGGATCTTCTTTCATTTTGTTTAAATAAAAACGATTTAAAATACTTATAGTAAGTGGTAAGTAATGGAAGTTGTGTGTTTTTTTCATGATAAAGACTGTACTATTTAAAAGGTGTGCAAATTCATCTAAGTATTCTTTTTTAGAACGTGTTCCATCTAGGAAAGGACTATCATCATTTGTTAATAATTGTGTGCATAATGTTTCATCTGATAAAATATGCATTAAATGTTCAATTGTATTATTCCCCTTTTTCATTCTTTTTTACTCCACATTTTTTTCTTTTATAATTTGACTTTGTTTTAAATGATGATTGGCTAGACGAAGAAATTCATTTGCTTCGTTTTCTTTTTTGCACTGTAAGGCTTCTTTATATTTTTCAAAATAGTAAACCATTTTTTCACGATCACTTAATGTTCGGTTAAAATAATTCTCCATCTACCAACCACTCCTATTCTAATTTTATTTTAACACAGGATAGTAAAAAGGACAAGGAAAAAAGATAACAATTTCGTAAAAGGTTTGTTATCTTTTTTTACTTTCTTTATTGTTTTTTGAATTTTTCTTTTCCTACTCCACAAATTGGACATTTAAAGTCTTCTGGTATTTCTTCTCCATAATAAATGTATCCGCAAGTGGTACAAATCCAAGCTGTTTTTCCTTTTTCAGTAGTGACTTTTAGTAATTCTTCTTTATGGTGTTGGTAATAGTCATAACTCATTGCTTCTTTTTCACTAAAAACGTCTGCTTCTATTAGTTTTCCGATAAAAAGAGTATGGGTATCATTTTGAATAGAATCAACTTTTTCTAAAATCATATATCCTAATGAGTCTTTGATGACTTTAATATTCTCGGTTTCTATAGTTTCTATTTGTTCAAATTTATCGATATCTCTCATAGAGTTTAGTCCAAATGTTTTTATAATTTCCGGGTTTACATCCATTCCTAGGATAGAAAGAGAAAAGTATTGATTGTTTTTTAGAAGTTCATTTGTATAATTTTTGTTCATGACTGCGACTGCAATTAATGGATTATCTCCTGCACTGATTTGGGAAACTGCATCTACAATACATCCTCCACCTTTTGTTGTTAACACATACATTCCTTGTGTAATTTTTCTAGTTATTTTTTTATTTTTCATAATTCCTCCAAATTTCTTTTGTTATTGATTTCTGATATTGTTTTATAATAAATAGTGGGTTTATTAGAAACATAACAATACTATTTATAAAATACCTTTATGTTTTTCCTACATTGATAAACGGTAAGGTTCTGTTTCTGTTCCTTTTCCTGATTTTATTTTTACGGTTGTTTCTAAATATAGGACTGGACGCACGCCGCTGGTATCGTTCGCATAACTGCCGCCGACATTCACCCCCGCGTACACATTCCACACGCCGTTCGTGCAACCGCTATCCAGCGTAATTGTCCATTGATTTATACTACTATTAAATAGATAATTATTTCTCATACATGCATTATTACTAGAGTTTAAATTTGTTGTTCTTTCACAACTTGCATTATTTGAACCATATCCCAAATCGGTCACACTCATCAATCCTATATGTCCTTCACTAGATGCATTTCGTTCATTATCTTCAAGACTCGCTAATGTCATATTGTAAACAGTTATTCCTCCTATATACCAGGCTCCATTTGCTATATAACTCCTACTGGTCTCATCTATATAATTTGGATTACTATAAAAACTTGTCCCATTTAATTCTGTTTTCAAATCCGCTGGTCTATCCCAATTATTTGATCCATAGGTTCCTCCAGTCGTATCCCATCTTAAAGCTGTACTATAAAAACTATTTTTGATTAGTTTCATTTTTCCGTCTATCAAACCTATTATACGGTATAAATGTTCTTCATCACAGGTTTCATTCTGGGTTCCAAAACATACCCAGTTATTGGGATTACTTCCTGCATATCTTTTATTTCCTAAATTATCTGTTCTGATGGAACCATTTTCTCCTACTTCAGAAGTCATCATTTCTTCTGTTAATGCTTTACTTGATGATTCTACTACAATTGTTTTATTTGCTGATACTGTATTTCCGTTTTCTATTACAGTACATTTTATTTCATGAGTTCCACTTTCTAAACTACTGGTATTGGTTACTTCTACATTTTCATTTGACGTATCAATACAAGTTACATCAACAGATACCACATTAAAATATTCCAATATGGATTTATCAAGTCCCTTTTCTATTGTTTCACTTTTGGAATCTTTTACGGAAATTAGGGGTAACTCACTTCCATCTGGTATCACACATTTATCTTTTTCGTATTTGATTAATCTTATATTCGTATCGGTTTTACTCTTTATCGCACACCATTCGTTATTATGAATAGCTAGTCCTATTTCGCCACTTTTACTTAAAGTTAAAATCCCACCTTTTGGTTTTCTTCCACTATAGGATAATTCATTGGTAGCTCCCTCTTCAAACGAAAACACTTGATCTACTGGATCGTTTTCTTCTAATATACTTTCAGCGAAATAACCTTTCGCTGCTTCCATGATTCCATAAGCACTATCCTGAAAAGCACTTTTCCTAACTTTTGTTAGTATACTTAAAATTATTGGAGTAGCAATCAAAGCTATTACTGCTAATATTACGATAACTGCTAGTAACTCTATTAAAGTAAATCCCTTTTTCTTCATTTCTTCACTTCCTTATTCTTTCTATTTATCAAATATCTTCTAATACTTTTTAAAAATTCACATAAGCAAAACCTATTTTTTTATAAATATCAGAAGCCCTAGGCAAACTCAATATTCTAGCGATTAATAAATTGTAAATTTCATCAAACAAAATAATAGAACATAATAAAACACTGATTGTTATAAAAGTTTTCTTATTCATTTTAGTAGCTAAGAAAAAACAAAAGGGAACAATTAGATAAATTAATAAAAGGCTAGAAAAGCCAAAAAACAAAACACTTCTTAAACACACAAATCCATTAATATTTCCAAAATTTAATATTTCAGTATTGTAATCCCAACAACGGAATCCATCCCCTATTATATACATTCCTAATCCAGCAATATATTCTAGTATCCCACAAGATATCAAACTTATCAAAAAAACTTTCCACATTTTTTTTCTATGTTTATATGTAAAAAAATATATTGCAATCGCACCAATCGCATAAATATTAATCCAAGGTAAAAAATTTCCTCCTCTCCAAAAAAACTTTTGCATTCCACTATTAAAATAGTAAAATATAAATTCATATAAAAAACCAAAAATTCCTGCTATTACTGTTATTAGGCACAAGATTCCTAACATCGTCATCTTATCAAAGGAATGGTTTTTATTGATATAGTTTTGATACACTGTTTTCATATTCATACTCCTATCTATTTTCATTATATCATCAAAAACCAAAATATAGAATAGATTCTAAATATTTTATAACATATGAAAAAAGTAACCTTTATAGCTACTCATTTATTACTTTCCAAAATTATCATGATACAAATGGATAACACTTCATTCTACCAAACTCAAAACATAATCAATATCTTCTTTGATTAATAACTGCATACTTTCTTTATAATTTTCTAAATTTAAAGAATTTAATTTTTTGATAATTGTATTTGTTAATTCCTTTTTATATTTCAAAATCAAATAAATTTTTTCTAAACATTGTCTCACAGACGTTCCCTTTGGATCATCAAGTTCACTTAAAATCATATCGATATTTTTATTGATTAGATTATTTTTATCCCATTTTGCTAAAGCACAAATCATTCTAAAACCACGTGCTCTAACAAAAGTATTCTCATGATTTAACATCTTTAATATATCATAAAAATAAGGATATAATTCATTAGAATCCACAGTTATCGCTTCTAATTCTAATAACGTTTTATAAGCAACACCATTATCTTTATGACGTAAATCTTGTATTTTATCTTTCATATTTTTCTCCTGTTCCATATATTGTTCTAATTCATTTACATTGTTCTTGTTGTTTCTTTAATATTTCTATTGTTTTTTCGTCTTTTTTTCCATCAAAGAATTTTTCTAATACTTGGTCAAATATTTCATATTTTTTTAAAGCTGAAAAAAGAGTCATAGAAGAACATAATTTCAAATTATCTGGATATCCCATAATTTCTAAGGCATCATTAGAATCAAGTTGTAAGAGTGCTTCACATATTTCTAATAGATGATTCGATAAAATAGGATGTTCTAGATAAGCCTTTGCTTCTTCTATATTTTTAATTGCATAATAACAAGCGGTCTCACTAAAACCAAGTCCATATATTTGCGGGAAAATATACCACATCCAATGTGTTTTTTTATATCCATTTTGTATTTCTAATAAGGCTTTTTCATAATCAGTTTTATGAGCCTCACAAAATCTATCTAAATTCAATTTTATCACTCCTTATATTTTATTTTGTTTTTTAAGGGCTAGATATTGAATGGCTAGTAACACAAAATCAATAACGGTTACTATCATAATAAGGCGAAAAAGACTTTTCTTTAAAAAGATTCCACCAATGAATGCAACCAATAAACTAATTCCATAAAAGACGAGATATCCAGTTAAGTTTTGTTTGATAAACTTTTTCACATTTCATTCCTACTTTCTTATTTTCATTATACCACGTTTTCTCTTAAAAGTTATTTTCTAATTTTAATACAATCATATTTTCCTATTTGTCCAATTAAAATAGAACTTTCAGAATCATGTTGTGTGACATTTAGATTTACTTTTTTTTCATCATAATTGGCATAACAATATTTGCAAAAGTGTTTACATGTATTATAAACTCCGATATCTACCATTTCTA
>CAYYCR010000040.1:10092-12015 GCA_964470385.1 uncultured Muribaculaceae bacterium
ACACAGTTACAATTTCCGCCTTTTCTTGCTTTCCATTTTTTATATATTTTCTTTGTTAATCGGTAAGCCATTTCCTGGGATAAACATTCTCCTTTTTGGAATCCATATTCTATTAAATTTCGCTTTTCAAAACAGGTTTGTACTGTCATTCCATGTTTTCTAGCACTTTCACTAAAAGAAATACCGATTTCTTTATAATCATCTTCTGTAAATTTCTTAATCTTTAACTCTTTACTATTTTTACGAACATTTTTATAGTCATCGATAAAAGAAACAATAATATGTTTGACATGATTTTCTAAGAGGGAACACATATTTTCAAAGGCTTTTTTATGATATTCCAAATGATATCGTTCACTTAAAAAAATAGGATCATAACGAATAAATAAGTTTTCCATTCCTACTATCTTAGATAGTTTTTTTATCGATTGTATGACTTCTCCTTTTGGTGGAACATTAGGTTCTATGTCTTTTTTATAGGGGGTTAATGTAACATGGAATAATATTGGCTTTTTAATTTCTTTTAAATATCTTAAAATAGGAGTTGGATTTTTCGTACAGAATAAAATAGCATCAACATCATCAAAGTAGATTCTACTTACTAACTTTTGATTAAATGGATTTTTTACATCGACAAAACCTTTATGGTAACAATTCATAAACCAGTCAGTATAAAATGCTACAATATCTGTTCTACCACTTACGTTTAAAATCATAATTTCACTTCCATTTATTGTTTATTCATACTACAAAATACACTCATCAAAATATAACTGGTATGAAATATGCTAAAAGTAAATTGTATCTATTTTTACAGTTTATTATTTTTAAAATCTAAATTTTATCATATTTTACTTCACGATATTATTCATGAAATTCATTGCTTGCAAATCTAGATTTTCCAAAGTCGTATTTTCAATTATAAAATCATAAGGATAATTTTCTACATTGGCATCTGAGTAATTGGACTCTATATTCGCTAAACCAATTCGCTTTACGAGCAATGTTTTTGCTCCAAATGTATCCACTACCCTTTTAATTTCTTCTGGTTCCCGAATATGGATAAATAAGACCTGATTTTCTGAATCATAAAATTCTTTAATTGCTTCTTCCACACTATGGTATGCCATATCGTTATATTCAGTAGTAAGACGTTTTAAATCACTTAAAAATTTTCTATCTTTTTCTGTTTTTTGACCATTCCAGCCTATCAGTCTAGCAATTTCTTTTACTTTATCAATTGATGAAAAGTTCACAATTTTACCATATTTCATAGCAAATTCTACAAAAGTATCTTTTCCACTTCCACCAGTCCCATTGATGACAATAATTTGTTTTTCCATATCATTTTTCTTCCTTTCTGAATTGTTGTTTATAGGGTTCTAATTTTTAATCAGTATCTATTCTCTAGTTTGATTTTTCATGATAGTGACAAATGGATTCGAACCAACAATTTATTAGGTAAGAAAACAGCTTTTAATCTTTGATAATGACCTTAAATACCTTACCACCTAAATAAGAGCTTTCACCCATATTTATGTCACTTCTAAATTATCAATGGTTACTTTATTAACTTCTCAAATGAATTGGCATTTAATATCGTATTAGATATAAATTTACCTTTATAAAAGTTAGCCCAGTTATTAAAAATACAAGGTGCATTTTTCGCTTTTTCTAAGGAATCTATTTTTATAAAGTTTATTTTTATATTATTTTCCTTTGCATATTCTGATAGCTCTTTTACTTCGTATTCTACATAAGGACATTCATTGCTATAATAAATAGTAAAGTCTTGATTATCTATTTCCATTTTTCTTGCACTATCATTAAATTTGGGTGTTTCATTATCATCAAACTGTAATGCTAGTAATTCATAATCTCCAACTGTATCTATAACTTGAAATCCATAATGAAGAAAGAATT
>CAYYCR010000041.1:0-11973 GCA_964470385.1 uncultured Muribaculaceae bacterium
ACAAAAGTAAGCGATAGAGAATATACATTTGATGTAACAGAAAATGGAAAACTAGTTGTAACATTTAAAGATACAGCAGGAAATCAAGTTACTAAAGAATTGGAAATCGATAATATTGATTCAGAAGAACCAACAGCACAAGTAGAACCTTATTATAATAGTAATATTGAAATTGCAATTACAAGTGGAATTTCAGGAATTGATACAGAAGTTTCAGGAATTTATAATAGCCAAGATGAAAAAGTAGCTAATGTAGAAGATGGAAAAGTAACATTCACAGTGGATAGTGAAAATCATGTGGTGGATGGAAACTATACATTAAAACTAGAAAGTGGAGCAGGAATTCCAAAATCATATTCATTTGTAATTGATACCAAATTAGATATTGAAATTAGTAAAATTCCAGATGGTATTACAAATCAAGATGTAACAATTACTGTGAAAGTAGATGAAGAATTAAAGACACTTACAACAAATGATGAAAGTATTGTATTTGGAGAACCAACAGTAATAGAAGGTAAATTTGTATATGTAGCAACTATCAGTGCTGAGGCAGGTAAAGTTGTGGATAAAACATTTAAAATTACATATGAAGATCAAATTAACCAAAAAACAACAAAAGATATTCATGTTATAATTGATAATGTAGCTCCTACAGCAAAATTGAAAGCAAATATAGAATTGCCAAAATATAGTAAAGATAAAATTGTTGTAACATTAAAAGATGACAATGAAGATATTATAATAACAAGTGCGAAACTAGTAGTAGGAGAAAACGAAACAGTTGTTGAACCTACAAAAGTAAGTGATAGAGAATATACATTTGATGTAACAGAAAACGGAAAACTAGTTGTATCATTTAAAGATACAGCAGGAAATCCAGTTACAGAAGAATTAGAAATTGGTAATATTGATACAGAAGAACCAACAGCACAAGTAGCACCTTATTATAATAGTAATATTGAAATTGCAATTACAAGTGGAATTTCAGGATTAAATACAGAAGTTTCAGGAATCTATAATAGTAAAGATGAAAAAGTAGCTAATGTAGAAGATGGAAAAGTAGTATTTACAGTAGATAACGAAAAACATACAAAAGATGGAAACTATACATTAAAACTAGAAAGTGGAGCAGGACTTCCAAAGTCATATCCATTTACAATTGATACAAAATTAGATGTTGTAATTACTGGGGTACCACAAAAAGCTACAAAAGAAAGCGTAACAATTACTGTAACATCAGAAGAAAAACTAAAAACAATTACAACGAATGATGAAAATATTGTATTTGGAGAGCCAACCGAAACAGATGGAAAATTTGTATATGAAGCAACTATAAATGCAGTAGACAATGTTGTTGTAGAAAAAACATTTACAATAACATATACAGATGAAATTAATTCAAAAACAACAGAAGATATTCATGTTGTAATTGATAAACAACCAGCAGATGCAACAATTAGTATCCCAACAGAGATTACAAATACGGATGTAGTTGTAACTATGACAGCCTTAGAAGAATTATACAAAATTAAAATTGCAGAAGAAGAATTTAATTTTGAAAGGGATGAAAATTCAGACGGATTTGTTTATAAAGTTACAATCCCTGCAGTTCAAACTAATAATAAAAAATATACAGTAACATTTGAGGATGAAGCAGGAAACCTAACAACAAAGGAATTTGAAGTTACAACAATTGATAAACAAGCACCAACAATTACAGTGGAGCCAAAATTAACTATTGTATTAAAAGATGGATTAATTCCAGTACTTAATATTACAACTACCGATGAACGTGGAGAAGAAGTAACAGTAACAAGCAGTGCCACCTTAGATGGAAAGGAAGCAACTTTAACGAGTGCTAATCCAGGCGAATATATTGTTACATACACCGCATCTGATAGTAGAGGAAATAGTAGTGAAGCAAAAGTAACAATTAGAGTGTTAGATGTAGATAAATTCTTAAAAGAAAAACAAAAAATGAATACACTAGCAACAAATACTGATATATATACTGAAAATAAGAGTGATTATACTGAAGATTCATTTGACAAAAAGCAAGAATTGATTAATGAATTAGATAATATCTTATCCGGAAACACAGAAACACCAAAAGAAGAAATTACACAAGATTTTGTTGATGAAAAAATAAAAGCTATTGAAGAATTTAAAATGGAACAGGTAAAGCCAAGTCTAACTGATTATGAGGCAAAGAAAGAAGAAGCAAAAGCATTAACAGCATCTGATTATGTTTCATTTACAGCAGTACAAGCTTTAATTGATGAAACAATTCCAGAAGGAACATTGCAGAGTACAGTAAACGCTAAAACAAAAGCATTAGAAGATGCAATGAAAGCATTAGTTGCCAATCCAGTTAATACAGATGCAGCTCAAACACTTTTAGATAATTTACACAAAAACTATAATCCAGTAGATTATGAACCAACTAGTTATACTAATTTGGAGACTAAAATTACAGATTTGAAAAATCTTTCTGGAGAGTATGCAAATCTTGAAAGATTACAAAGCGTATTTGATATAGAGGTAGGAAAAATTAACATTGATAACGAATTAGTTCTTTCACCTCTTACAGAGGAAGAAAAAAATGCTTTAAATACTAAAAAGGAAGAAATTAACAACAAAGAAAATTATGATCCAAATGACTATACAAAAGATTCATGGGAAGCAGTAGAAGATGCAATTAACAAAGCAGAAGAAATTGCTTCTAAAGAAGATGGAAAGAGAAGCGACTTTACAAAGGCATTGGAAGATATTGATACGGCCTTAGAAAATTTAGTAGCAAAACCAAAAGCAACTAATATTAACATCAACACTTCTAATGAAACAAATTATGTAACCATTGATGAAACATTAACTTTAACTTTTGATAGTAAAGCTGAATTTGATATAGAAAACACTGTAGTAAAAATCAATGAGAAAGAAGCAGAATTAACAAAAACGACAAATGCAGATGGAACATATTCTTATACAGCAACAATAACTGTTGCAGAAAATGACCATAATGGAGTAGTTTCATATGAGATAACTCCAGTTGGAGTAGAAGAGGGAGAAGTTGTAAATACACCATCCACTGAAACTTTGATAACTGTCGATACAAAAGCACCAATCATTGATAAAATAGATTCAAAATATAACAAAAACATTACTTTAAAAGTAACAGAAGAAACAGCAGGATTACAATCAATTGTATTAAAGAAAATCGTTGGGGAAACAGAAACAGTTATAACAGATGGAATTATCGTAAACTTAGAAAATAAAACTGTTAATATAACTGTAGAAGATACAGAAGAAAAAACAGGTATTGATGATGGTAATTATGTATTAGTACTTACAGATAATGCAACCAATCATAATGAGTATCCATTTGAAATTGATACAATTGGACCAAATATTATATTAACTGGAGAAAAAAATGGTGAAATTTATATTACCAATGTAACAGTGTCTTCAGATGAAGAAAATGTAAAATTCTATCAAGAAGATGGAAAAACATCTTTAGAAAGTTTTGAATTCAAAAATGAAGGTACATATACTATCATTGCTAAAGATGAGCTTGGAAATCCAACACCAACAACCTTTGTAATCGATTTAAATGCTCCACAATTTAGTGGTATCAGTGATGGAGATGTTGTTACTGATAAAGACTCAAAGGAAATTACTATTACAGATTATAGTCCATTTACAGTTAAGATAAATGATGAACTTGCTCCTAACCAACCACAAAAAGAAGGAAATGAATATAAATTAGTACTTACTTTAGACGAAGGAATTTATAAAATTGAAGCAAATGATTCATTGCATGAAGCTAATATCATTAATTTTGTAATTGATAACAAAGCACCAACTGTAACATTCCTTGATGATGGCAAAGAAGTAACAACTGATTATTATGATTATGCAAAAACAATTGTCATTACAGATATTTCACCAATCACTGTAACAATAGGTGAAAATACTTATACAAAAACAGAAATAGAAAATGGTGTATACCGTCTAGAATTGCCACTCGTACAAAACGATGGAACAACAGTAGATGGTAAATATGAAATCACAGCTAGTGATGATTATCATACAGGCGAAAAAATCACAGTTACCATTGATACACAGGCACCTACATTTACATTAAGTGACGAAGTACAAGATGGAATTATTGTATTAGAAGCCAAAAAAGGTGAAACATATAAGGTTCCAACTGCAATCGCACATGATGACAATTTAGTAGGTGATGAAGTAAAACAACCTTCCGTAAAAACAATTGATCAAGGAGTTGTAGGCGATACAACAGTAACGTATACAGCTAAAGATCATGCAAAACATACAAAAGAACAAACAATTATTGTTCGTGTAGTAGATAACTATAATCCAACTGTAAGCTATGAAATGTATAAAAAGGACACTGATTCAAAATTAGAGGATATGACATGGTATCAAGATGCTATTACAGTAAAAATAAATGGTAGTGATACAGAATCTGGTTTTGAGGGAAGTGGAATTAATAAATATGCATGGAAAGTAGCATATGGAAATACAAATCCAGATACAGTAGAATGGAACTATGTAACAGAAAATTTAGATGATGTGAAGTTTGACATTACAGAAGATAACAATCAAATTACCTTTATGGTACAAAGCTTTGATGCCTCTGGAAGATATTCTTCTATTCAATCTAAAACGATTCAATTAGATACAGAAGCTCCAAAATTAACAACTTCCAATGTAGAATTAACAGGAACAAAAGAGGAAGAGAATAATTGGTATAAAGATAATTATGTAACGTTATCTGTAAAAGATATTGTTGATATTAACAATTCAAATACAACACCAAGCGGCTTAAATCATATTGAATACCGTTATTCTACAAATGGAACAGATTGGAACGCATGGACTACAATTGAAAATACAACTGTACTTGAAGTAGAATCGGAAACAATTTTCTATCAAGTACGTGCAATTGATAATGCCAATAATATATCTAATATTATAGGAAACTATAAGGAAAACGACGATGAGTATAATACAGAAAATGCAATAAGAGTAGATATAAAAGCTCCAGTATTCAAAGGAATTGAAGGAGCAACTTACAATAAGACAACTGGAAACTATGAAATTACAGCCGAAGCCACATTAAATAAGGATTATCAATATCCAAAAGCGACAGTAACAGATGATTTAAGTAAAGTGAAAGATGTATTACCTAGTGGAGATGTAAATCTTGAGGGACTAAGTAAAGATTATGGCACTTATGAAGTTATTTATGTTGCACAAGATAAAGCTGGAAATGAAGCAAGAGCAACTTTAATTGTAACGGTTGTAGATACAAAAGCTCCAGTAATTACATTAAATGGTGATGAAGAAGTAAATATTCCATATGGAACTACTTATGAAGATGCAGGTGCAACAGCAACTGATTTCGATACCAATATTAAATGGGTTATTGATATTTCCAAAGTAGATACTTCTAAAATAGGATCTTATACAGTAATAATAAAAGCAACAGATAGTTCTGGTAACTCATCAGAAAAAACTAGAAAAGTAAATATCGTAGCAGGCACTGCTTCCGATTTATTGAAAGAAAAGAATAATTGTGTAGATGGAAAAGATTGCTATAATGCAGTAGAAACGGATAATTATGTATGGTATAGTGGACACTTATGGAGAGCTTATAAAGTAAACGCAGATGGTACAGTAAAATTAGTTACTGAGGACTCTGTATCAGCATTCTCTTATGATGATGATTCTAGTAAGTTCGAGGGAAGTAATGTTCAAGACTGGCTTAATAATTATTTCTACAAATCATTAAATAGTAATAACATTATTGAAACAAGTAATTATTGTAATCAAGCATTAGAAAATTATACAGGTGTAAGACTTAATTGTACAGGAACTTCTGTGAAAGCAAACGTAGGATTACTTACAATTGATGATTATATTTTAATTGATGCTTATGCTAAGAAATATGGAAACAAGAATTTCTTAAATAGTGGAGATATGTTCTTTACGATGACACCAGGATCAACACAAGCAGGATATGAAGATATTGTTTGGACTGTTGATATTGATGGAAATCGAAGAAGAGAAACAAAAGCAACAAATACTTATGGAATTAGACCAGTAATCACAATCAAGAAAGATGTGAAAATATCAGAAGGTTCAGGAACAAGTAATGATCCTTACCGTTTTGAAAGTGATAAACCAGGAGTAAAAGAAAGTAATTTAAATGAACGTTATTCAGGAGAATATGTTTCATATGCAGGTCGTACATGGCGTATTGTTAGAACCATTAAAGGTCAAGCAACAACGTTAGTATTAGACTCTTATTACGAAGAAGATGGTTCATTTGTAAATGTAGAATTTGGAACTTATGGTAAATTTAATAAAGATCAAGGTATCGGAAAATATTTAAATACAACTGTGTTAGATTCTTTATTCCCAGATAAAAATTCTGCAGAGTATAAAGCATTAGAACCAAACTCTATTTGGTATAATAGTACATATGTAATTGGACAAAACCCACTAAAAACCTCTTTAGTAGGAGAATATCAAACAAGAGCAATTGCTCCAATCGGATTACTTACTGTAGGAGAATTAATGAGTGGAACAAGCTTTACTAGCAGAGATGATATCAATCAATATACATATTGGACATTAACAACTGTTGATGATAAGACTGATGCATGGCATGTTAGTTGGGGTGGAGCTATATTAGCACGTGATGGTCAATATATGCGAAGAGTAAAACCAGCTATTCAATTAAAGAGAAGTGTCAAAATCTCTGGTGGAGAAGGAACATATGAAAAACCATATACATTAAGTTATTAGAAAAAGATCACTGAAAAGTGATTCTTTTTTTGAATTTAATTGACGAACTAATGTTCTTTTTGGTATTATAGTAATGAAGAGGTGATTAGAGTGAATTATGTTCCATTATATATCAAAACGGATAACTCATTATTATCAAGTTTAATTAAAATAAAAGAACTCATAGAATATGCCAAAAAACATAATATAAATGCTTTGACAATAACAGATTCTAATATGTATGGAGTCATGGAGTTTTATACAGAATGTAGGAAAAATAATATAAAACCAATTGTCGGATTAGAATTAGAAATAAATCAATTACCATTTATCTTATATTGTAAAAACAATCACGGATATCAAAACTTATTAAAACTAGAAACCATTAGAAGTGAAAGAGAAATAAGCTTTTTAGAATTAACACAATATAGCGATGATCTAATTTGTATCATCCCCTTTACCAGCCAATCTTTACATGGAGAAATGAAAAAAATTTTTTCTGATCTTTATCTTGGATATAGTAATACCGAAGAAAGAAATCAACTATCGGAAAAATCAATTGTTTATTTGAATCCAATTTTATATTATTCTAAAACAGAAGCAGAATATTTAAAATACTTGATAGGCATTAAAGAAGGAATTATTTATGAAAACATTAATTTTGTGAATCATGACTATTCGTTTCCTTCTTATGAAGAAATCAAAAACAAGTATCCAGAAGAATTACATAACAATCAAAAAATATTAGAAACCTGTAATTTAGAAATCGAAATGAAAACAAATCTATTACCAATTTATGAATGTCCAAATAAGATGGAACCACTTGCCTACTTAAAACAACTATGTAAAGAAGGATTGAAACGAATTTTTGGTGAAACTGTATCTAAAAAATATATCGAAAGATTGAAATATGAATTAGATGTGATACAAGAAATGGGATTTTGTAATTACTTTTTAGTCGTATGGGATTATGTTAAATATGCCAAAGAACATGACATTTTAGTTGGACCAGGAAGAGGAAGTGCAGCAGGTTCATTAGTTGCTTATTTATTGGATATTACCTCGATAGATCCAATTAAATATCAACTTATGTTTGAACGATTCTTAAATGCTATGCGAGTGACAATGCCAGATATTGATATTGATTTTGAATACACGAAAAGAGATAAAGTAGTAAAATACTGTATGGAAAAATATGGAACAAAAAAAGTAGCACCTATTATTACATTTGGAACCCTAGGTTCTAAACAAGTAATCCGTGATGTAGGAAGAGTTATGAATATTGAATTATCTTCTGTAGATAATGTATGTAAACACTTAGACTCTAGATTAACTTTGAAAGAAAATTATCAAAATAATGAAAAACTACAAAGCTTATTAAATATGAATAGCGAACTCAAAAAAATGTATCAAATTGCAATTAAATTAGAGGGATTAAAACGTCATACTAGTATTCACGCAGCTGGAATTGTAATGTCTAATATTGATCTTGATGAAGTGATTCCGTTACATAAAACAATAGATGGCTATTTAACAGGGTATTCTATGGAATACTTAGAACCTTTAGGGCTACTAAAAATGGATTTTTTAGCCCTTAGAAATCTAACACTAATAGCCGATACCTTAAAAGATTTAGAGGGTATTATTACATTTGATACCATTCCAGTGGGAGATCAAAAGGCACTAGAGATATTTACAACAGTAAATACAATGGGAATTTTTCAATTTGAAAGCGAAGGAATGAAAAATTTCCTAAGAAAATTTAGACCAACTACATTTGAAGATATTTTTGCAGCCCTTGCTCTTTTTCGACCAGGACCAATGAATAACATCGATTCTTATATCAAACGAAAACATGGAAAAGAAAAAATAGATTATATTCATCCTGATTTACGTCCTATTTTAGAAAATACTTATGGAATTATTGTCTATCAAGAACAAATCATGTCAATCGCTAATGTCCTTGCTGGTTACACACTAGGGGAAGCCGATATTTTAAGACGTGCGATGAGTAAAAAAAAGGAAGACGTCTTATTAAAAGAAAAAGATAAATTTATCAGTCGCTCTATCGAAAGAGGATACCAATTAGAAATTGCTGAAAAAGTATATCATTTAATTTTAAAATTTGCCTCTTATGGATTTAATCGAGCCCATTCCGTTGCCTATGCAACAATTTCTTACCGAATGGCTTATTTAAAAGCCCATTATCCACTATATTTTATGAAACATTTATTAAATATGCATATTGGAAGTAGCAAAACAAGAGAATATATTTATGAATGTAAATTGAACCATATTGACATATTAAAACCAGAAATCAACCATAGTGGAACTCAGTACATAGTAGAAGAAAAAGGAATCCGTTTTCCACTAAATGGTATTAAAAATATTGGAATAAATGCCGTAAACACCATTATAGAAGAAAGAAAAAATGGAGAATTTAAAGATATCTATGATTTCATCAAACGGTGTTACGGAAAAACAATTAATATTAAAACATTACAAAGTTTAATCAATGCAGGTTGCTTTGAAAACTTTGAATATAATAAAAGAACCTTATTAGAAAATATTGAATTAATTATCAATTATGGTGAAATTGTAAAAGATTTACCTGAAGAATATGCATTAAAACCAGAATTAGAAATAAAAGAAGAATATACCAATCACGAATTGATGGAACGTGAATTAGAAGTATTTGGATTTTACTTAAGCAATCATCCTGTAACAGAATATCGTTTAAAATTTGAAAACATCATCCCTTTATCAGAAATAGAACTTTACTTTGATAAAATAATAACCGTCATTGTTTATATTGATAAAAAAAAGGAAATCGTAACAAAAAACAACGATAAAATGTGTTTTCTTACAGGAATAGATGAAATTACCAATTTAGATATTGTATTATTTCCTAAAATATATCAAAATCACCAAGATATTGATATAGGCAATATCATAAAAATAACAGGTAAAGTAGAAAAAAGATTTGACAAATATCAATTAATTGTTAACAATTTGGAAATATTAGAAGCATAAATGGTGTATTCATCTTTACACAAATACGACATTTTTATGAAAATAAATTAGATTTTCTTTTTATTTTTAAAAGAATGCGATATAATAGTATTATTATAAGGAGGGGAAACAATATGTTAGGAAAGATTATTGGAATAGATGACAATACAGTTTTATTAAAACTAAATATTGAATTAGATAAATTTCAAAGCATATTAAATAATTATGTAGTCATGGAAGAAACAGATCGAAAATTTGTAGGAGAAATTGTCGATTTAAAAGATGGGATTGGATATATTAATCTAATTGGAGAAATTATTGGGGATGATTTTGTATTTGGAGTCATCAAAAAACCTTCTTTTTCAGCTTCTGTAAAACTCATTTCAAAAGAGAGAATACCACTTATTATTGGAATGCCAAACTATAAAGAGAATGAAGATTTGTTAATTGGAGAAAGTGCTATTTATGATGGGATAAAAGTAGGAGTCAATATCAACAAATTTTTCAGTAATCATTTTGCCATATTTGGAAGTACAGGAAGCGGAAAATCCTGCAGTATAGCTAGAATTTTACAAAATTTATTTCAAAAGAAAAATTCAGTTGCTTATCGCTCTAGTATTTTTATCTTTGATGCTTATGGAGAATATCACAATGCTTTCAGTAAAATTCATGAAATAACACCTGAAATTAGTTTTAAATCGTATACGACAAATACCAAATTTAGTGAGACGGAAATATTAAAAATTCCATTATGGTTATTAGATACAGATGATATTGCCCTTTTATTAAATGCTGAAAAGGCCTCTCAAATTCCAATTATCGAACAAGCTTTAAAGCTAGTTACGATATTTGGTCGTGAGGAAGAATTGGTTATCAAACATAAAAATGATATTATTGCAAGAGCCGTTTTGGATATCCTTGCAAGTGGTAGACCACCAGCTCAAATTAGGGACCAAGTGTTTTCCGTATTGACGTCTTACAATACCAAAGAGTTGAATCTAGATACACCAATCTATCAACCTGGATATACAAGACCATTAAAGCAATGTTTACTTATCGATGCTTCCGGAAAAATTCGGGAAATGGAATTGTTGACATCTTTTATGCAAACATTTTTAAACGATGATCTAGAACTTAAAATGCCAGACGGAACATTCAAATATACTTTGAAAGACTTAAAAGATGCCTTTGACTTTGCTTTAATTGAGGAAGGAATTTTAAAAAGTGATAAAGTATATGACGATGCTAATGTATTAAAAGTTCGTTTACATTCTCTTGTAAATGGTGAATACAACGTTTATTTTGATGTGAAAGATTATATTTCCAAAGATCAATATATTAGAAGTTTATTAACATCTTATAATGGAAAAAAAGCCCAAATCATTAATTTTAATATAAACTATGTAGATGATAGATTTGCCAAAACCATTACTAAAATTTATTCGAAACTTTTATTTGATTATGCTAAAAACTTAGAAAAAAGAGCTTCATTACCATTTCATATTATTTTAGAGGAAGCTCATAGATACGTTCAAAATGATAGTGATACAGCAGTAATAGGATATAATATTTTCGATCGTATTACTAAAGAGGGAAGAAAATACGGAATATTGTTAGGATTGATATCTCAAAGACCAAGCGAACTATCAGAAACCTGTCTATCACAATGTAATAACTTTCTAATCTTTAAAATGTTACACCCAATTGATGTTGACTACATTAGAGAAATGATACCAAATATAACCAATGAGATTGTAAAACGATTACGTATTTTACAACCAGGAACTTGTATCGCATTTGGAAATGCCTTTAAGATTCCAGTATTAATCAAATTAGCAATGCCAAATCCAGCACCAGCTAGTAATAGTTGTGACATTAGTGGTATTTGGTTTGTAGACCGAAAAAGAAGTGTTTAGACTTCTTTTTATATGTTAGGATTTCTTTGTGCAAAAGTTAGTGTAGAATAAATGGGGAGATTTATCCCCTAAAAAATAAGTTTTATAACTAAATTAATTGTAAAAAATAATGGTTGAGTTGTCAAGGGTGAGTGAAACGAATTTATCTAGACCCTTGACAACATAAAATAATTGTTAATGTCAATATAAATTTGCTCAAAAAAGGGAATTTAATTATGTACAAAAA
>CAYYCR010000042.1:0-11759 GCA_964470385.1 uncultured Muribaculaceae bacterium
ATTCCTTTTATATCAGATAAGCCTCCATACATACTAGATTTTGTTAAATTTTCTTTAATAATTTGATGTGTTTTGGGTGTCGTATATATAAGATGACATGGTACTTGATCCTCTAATTGATAACTAGGTTTATTATCAAAACTAAAACTATATCTTTTACTACTACCATATTCTACTTTAGTTTTTGAAAAATCTATTGTTTTTTTATCTATTCTTTGTGGTGTCCCTGTTTTTAAGCGAATCATTTTAAAACCCATTTTTTTTAAATTGTCACTTAGATATTGACTAGGTTTTTCTCCATGTGGTCCTTCCCTGTGTCTCGTATTTCCTACTAAAATATCAGATTTTAAATAAGTTCCCGTTGTCAATATAACAATAGAGGCTAAAATGACTTGACCATTTTCTAATATAACTCCTTTTACTTTTTTTTCTTCTATTAGTAAATCCTCCACAATTGCTTCTTTTATGGTTATATTTTTTTCTGCTTGTAATGTTTTTAACATTTCTTTTGGATATGTAATTTTATCTGCTTGAGCACGAAGTGCCTGAACTGCAGGTCCTTTTTTATTATTTAACAATTTCATTTGTAATTGTGCCTTATCTGCATTTTTACCCATTTCTCCACCTAATGCATCAATCTCTCTTACAACAATTCCTTTGGCACTTCCTCCTATTGACGGGTTACATGGCATATCAGCAATATTTTTTATATTTCCTGTTATTAATAATGTTTGATGCCCTTTTCGAGCTGATGCCAAGGTTGCTTCGCAACCAGCATGTCCTCCACCTACTACTATAATTTCATATTTCATACAAACACCTTCTTTATTCGGTCTTTATTATACTATCTTTTTTTTTATTACACAACAAATAATATAAGATTTCTCTTATATTATTTTCCTAAACAAAATTGACTAAACAATTGATCTATTAATTCATCTTGATATGTTTCACCGATAATTTGCCCCAATAAATTCCAGACATTTTTTAAATCTATTTCTACCATATCAATTGGTTGATTTTGGGAAATACCTTTTTTTACGTCGCTTAAACTACATAGTGCTTCTTCTAAAAGTGCAATCCCCCTTGCATTGGTGATATAAGTAAAATCTTTACTTTCAAATGTTTCTAGACAGAACATTTGACGAATCTTTTCTTTTATTAAGTCTATGCCATCATCATTAAGAGCACTTACTTCAATATATTCTTTGCCATTTAATTTTGAAATATCAATATGTGATTCTAAATCCTTTTTATTAATTATAATGATTGCATTTCGATTTTCTATTTGCTGTAATATTTTTTCATCCTCTTTTGTTAATTCTTCATTATTATTTAAAACAACTAATATTAACTCAGATTTTTCTAATAATTCTAAACTTTTTTTTACTCCAATTTGTTCTACTATATTTTGCGTTTCACGGATTCCTGCTGTATCTAATATATTAAATAAAACACCATCTATTATGATTGTCCCCTCCACTATATCTCTCGTTGTACCCTCTATATCTGTTACAATCGCTTTATTTTCATTTAACAAACGATTTAATATGCTACTTTTTCCTACGTTAGGTCTTCCTATGATTGATGTATTAATTCCCTCTTTTATTATTTTTGCCTCTCTACTATTTTTTAAAATTTCTTTTAATTCATTTTCTATTTTTTCAATACTTTTTGATAGCTCTTGCACTGTCATTTCAGCGATATCTTCATATTCTGGATAATCAATATTCACATTTATATTGGCTAGCAATTCAATAATATTACTTCTAAGTTGATGAATGAGTACTGATGTCTTTCCATCTATTCCATCCATTGCCATTTTTCGAGCAATTTCGGTTTTTGACTCTATTAAATCCATAACTGATTCGGCTTCTATTAAATCAATTCTTCCATTTAAAAAAGCTCTTTTTGTAAATTCACCCGGTTCCGCTAGACGACATCCATTTTTTAATAGTAATTCTAATATTTTATGTGTTGGTGCTATTCCACCATGGGCATTAATTTCTACTGTATCTTCTGTAGTAAAACTCTTTGGAGCTTTCATAATAGTAACTAAGACTTCGTCAATTTTTTTATCACATTCTACAATGTGCCCATAATGAATTGTATGACTCTGTACATTATTTAAATCCGTCCCTTGAAATATTTGATTTACTATAGAAATAGAGTTTTCTCCACTTACACGAATGATTGAAATCGCACCTATACCCAAAGCAGTAGAAACTGCTACTATTGTATCATTCATTAATAATCACTTCTTTTCTTTTTTTCCCATTCCTAAATATTTGGGCCATTCTTTTGGAGTTTTTAATACATCCATAGAGACATATTTATCCACTAACGTTATAATCCACCCCTCTTTATATCTTGGTGGGGTTATATTTAATGGAAACATATGTCTTCTTATTATATTTTCTATTTTAGGGTTCATCAATTGTGGAAAATATTGATATGAATTTCTGGCAGCCTCGCTTGCATGGATAAAGCCATGTTGCTTAAAAAATTTTGTCCTTGGATGCTCTACTAGTTTATGATTTTTAGTTTGCCATGGCTTATCATAAAAATCGTGTAACAATCCTCCTATAGCGGCACTTTTATAATCACAATTCCACTTTTTAGCCCATAAATAGGATAAAATAGATACCGCCAAACAATGTTCATATACACTGCAACTTTCATGATGAATATAATCTTTTCGCTTTAGAAATTCCGAATGATTTAAAATATCTTTCACTATTTCATAATATTCATTTCCAGGTTTTAAATATTTTTCTAATTTCTTTTTTACTTTTGACATATTGATCCCCTTCTCTTGTAATTCTACTATAAGTTTTTTTTTGAGTCAACAAAAAAATAGAAGTGCTGTCGTCTTCTATTTTGATTCTCTATATTTAATCGTTACATAACGATTTGGTATTTCTCCAATACTTATGGTCTCTAAATTATCATAACTACTAATCACTGAATGAACAATTCTTCTATCATAGGAATTCATTGGGTCTAATTTTACATCAATCTTAGAATTTAATACTTCTTTCGCTATCTTTTTTATTTCTTGTTCTAACCTTTTTTGCTTTTTTAGTTTATAATCTGAAGCATCTATATTAACTTTGATCCTAAGTCCTGTTTGCTTTTGTAGTGATTGTCTTATTAAAATCTGTAATGCTTCTATATTTTTTCCTTCACGACCTATTAAAATAGGATTATTATCACAAACAATACTAACATTTATAATATCGTCTTCTTCACGAATCTCAGCATATATTTGAATTTGCATTAATTTCCCTATTTCAGATAAATAATTCTTTATATAATCCCTTACTTCTTCTTTTCTGATGGCCGTTATTTTTATTTTTTTACTTTTGAATAATTTCGTTTCTTCTTCACTTTCTATATAATAACATTCTTCTAAAGGTGTTATTTCCATTAATTTTTTGATTGCTTGGTCTTTTTCTTTATCTTCTACTATTATTTTTTCCATTTTCGTTCTTTCTCCTTTTTACAATTAAGTTTTGAATGATTGTAAATCCACTATTCGTTATCCAGTATAACCCTATCGCAGTAGATATTGTCGTAGAACTAATGGTAATAACACCTGTCATTATATTACTCATTGTCTTCATTTGTTTCGCTTGCTCTCCACTCATACTCGCTCCACTATTTAATTTAAATGAATAATAAGTAACCAAACCTACCAAAATAATAATTACAATATAATATACTTTTCCTGATAATATTCCTATCAATGGAGTTGTACCTAAATGAAGTCCTAAAAAAGTTCCCTCAAATATAAGTGGCAGACGATTTAATGCTTCATAAAATGCTAGAAATAATGGTAATTGAATAAACGCATATAAACATCCAGCCATCGGATTAATTTTATATTTCTTATATATGAGAAGCATCTCTTGACTTTTTTGCATCATTGCTTCTTGATCTTGACGATTTTTATATTTTTTTTCCAATTTATCTAATTCTGGCTTCGCTAATTTTAAATTTTCAGACTGCATTGCCGACTTTTGGGTTAATGGATACATAATTAAACGAATTAACAATGTGATAAGAATAACAGCAAGACCATAATTTTTAACAATTTTTCCAATTTGAATTATAATCCATGCTAAAGGTTTTACAAAGATAGTTGTCCATATTCCCTCATAGCCTCCAGATGTTGGCACAAATTCATTACATTTAGGCAATTTCTTAATTTCTACCTTATTTTCATTATATACTTTTATTGTTTCTTCTGCTTCTGGCCTACATAAAATATTTTGTGGTAAATTCTGACCAGTCACTGGATTTTGAACAGCTTTTCCCTTACTATCCTTTAATAATTTTGTACATCCTGTTAATGACATCGTCATGGCACATAATATCATAACTAGCAATATTTTCTTTTTTTTCATTTTTTTTCCTCCAATATATTTACTTTACTCATTACCTCTTTTAATTCTACTGCTATTTCCTGAAAAGTTTTTTCAGTAATTCCTTTCCTTACTATTATAATACAATTAAAATTATTTTTATAGGGGTTTTGGTCAATTATACTCTTTATTTGTCTTTTAATTTTATTTCTTGTTACCGCATTTCCTATTTTTTTGCCAACTGAGATACCAAAATGTGAAATTCCATTTTTTTGATTCTCCTTATATATTATAAAATCTTTATATTTATATGGTTTTGTTGTAGCTATTATTCTACTAAATTCCTGATTCTCTTTTAATATGTTTATTTTTTTCACTTCATCACCCTATTTCTTTGATAGATAAATGAAGCACCACTGAACTGTCCAGTGGTGCTTATATATTAATGAGCTAATACTTTACGTCCTTTTCTTCTACGATTACGAATTATCTTTGTTTTCATACGTGCTAAAAAACCCATTTTTTTACTTCTCCTTCTATTATTAGGTTGGTATGTTCTTTTCATCTATTCCACCTCCTGAACTTTAAAAATTTCCGTTGCTTTTAACATTATATAGATAAACGTCCTATTTGTCAAATTTTTTCAATAAATGTAAGTTAAATTTTCACAAATGGTAATTAGAAAAGGACATTTTATTACCTACATCATAATTTTCCAATCCAATTCTTATTGTTCGTTCATCAATATTCTAACTTTATAACTTTTCCACTGCACTTATAATTATTTCCCAACATATTCCTATTCTTTCCACTTACTTTTCAACAGACTTTTCTTTTATATCATTGATTTTTTCTATTTATACACAGGGTATGTGTATAAATTATACACTTGGGAAATATTATGTCTATTAGTTTTCCACAGTTCCTGTGTATAAGTCTGGGAAATATTTATTTTTAAATGAATTACTACGTGTATAAAACTGTGGAAATGTAATGCGTTTATGAATTTCCTACTCTTTTTTTACTATTTTGCTTTTATTTCCCACAAAAATATTGTAAAATATGGTTGTAATTATGGGACTGGGGGTGTTACTTATATGGATTTAAGTACCATTTGGAATATGTTTCTTGATAAAATGAAAGAAAATCTATCTCCAATGTTATTTGAAACATGGTTTTCAGAAACTAAATTATTAGAGTTAAAAAATAATACAGCAAAAATACTTGTGCCCATGCCAGTTCATAAAAAGCATTTGAAAGAAAACTATAATGACATGATTGAAGAAATTTTTACAGAAGTCACTAGTTCTATTTGTAAATTTGAATATTTCATAGAAGAAGATTTGCAAAATAATGTTGAAATTTCAAATAATAATGGAAATGACAACCTCGATTCTACCTTTGAATCGAATCTAGATCCTAGATATACATTTGATAATTTTATAGTAGGGGAGAGTAATAAATTTGCCAAGGCTACCTCTATCGCAGTAGCAGAACAACCAGGTTTTATGTATAATCCACTATTTATCTATGGAAGTAGTGGGCTTGGAAAAACACATCTTATGCATGCCATTGGAAATTATATTTATAAAACAACGCATAAAAAGGTATTATATGTAACAAGTGAAAAATTTGTCGATGATTTTTTAAACATATATCGAAAAAATAATGAAAATACAAATTTTGAAACTGTGGAAAAATTTAAACGAAAGTACCGGGAAATAGACGTCCTTATGATTGACGACATACAATACCTCGAAATTGCAAGTAAAACACAACAAGAGTTTTTTAATACTTTTAATGAATTGCACTGCAATAATAAGCAAATAATTATTTCTTCGGATCGATCACCAGACGATTTAAAAAAATTAGAGGAAAGGCTTAGGACTAGATTTAATTGGGGACTTACAATTGATATTCTACCACCCAATTTTAAACTTCGAATGGATATCATAGATAAAAAAATAGAAGGACACGATATGGCAAAACCTTTTCCACAAGAAGTAAAAGAATATATTGCTAGCAATTGTACTTCTGATATCAGAAAATTAGAAGGTGCGATTACTAGAATATTTGCTTATGCAGCAATTATGAATGGCTCTGATATCACATTAGATTTAGCCGTAGACGCCTTAAAAGACTTCTTTGTAAAAAGTATTATCTCAAAAAGTAAAGTAGAGCAGGTTCAACAACTTGTCGCCAGTAATTATAATATCACTGTGGAAGAAATGAAAAGTAAAAAAAGAGCTTCTAAAATAGCTGTTCCAAGGCAAATAGCGATGTATATATGTAGAACCGTATTAGAAGAATCTTTACCTAAAATAGGATTAGAATTTGGTGGAAAAGATCATACAACTGTTATGCATTCAGTTGACAAAATTAAGCGTACCATAAAAAACGATGTTAATTTAGAAAAAGAGATAAATAAAATAATCAATCAAATACGATAATATAGTATTGTGGAAAATAGTACTTTACATTTTTCATTATCCACAGTATACAAATCCTTACAAAGATAAAAATGTAAAGGAATTTTACACTTTTCCACATTTTCCACAATAATAATAACAATATATTAATAAATAAAATAAGAAAGAAGGATCATTTATGAAATTAATCATTAAACAAAACATTTTACTAAAACATTTAAATTATGTAATCAAAGGCATTTCAAGTAAAAACTTAATTCCAATTCTAAATTGTATAAAATTTGAACTTACATCAGATGGATTATATTTGATGAGTACAGATAATGAAATTGCTATTAAAACGTTTATTGATAAAAAAGAAATTGAAAATATAGAAATTACAGGAGAAATTGTAATATCTGGGAAATATATTTATGAAATCGTAAGAAAATTACCAAATGATTTGATAAGTATTGAAGAGGTAATGGATTCAAAAATATATATTACAACGACAAATTCCTCATTTACACTTAATTGCAATAATTCTTCTGAATTTCCAGATTTAGAATTAGAAGATAATAAGACTCCTATATATATATCAAAAAGATTATTTAAAACAATTATTAATCAAACGGCATTTGCTACATCAACACAAGAATCTAGACCAGTTTTAACAGGAATTAACTTTAAAATAGATGGAAATATATTAGAATGTACGGCAACAGATTCTTATCGTTTAGCAAAAAAGAAAATAGAGTTATCAACGACATTAACAGAAAACATCAATATTATCGTACCTACAAAAAATTTAAATGAATTGATTCGATTATTTGATGAAAATGAAGAAAATATAGAACTACATATATTTAATAATAAAATCATATTTAAAATGGATTCAATTATTATGATGTCTCGTTTAATTAATGGTACCTATCCAGATACCTCAAAACTTATTCCTACAGAATTTGCAATGGATTTTAGAGTAAATTTAGATAACTTGTATAATTCTATTGATAGAGCTTCTTTATTAACAAATGAAGCGGATAAAAATACGATAAAATTAAGTACCAAAAGTAATATTGCCACGATATCTTCAAATATTCCTGAAATAGGAAATGTAGAAGATAGGGTAGAAATAATAAAAGACAATGACGAAGAAATTAATATAGCATTCAGTTCAAAATATATGCTAGAGGCATTGAAGTCATTTGATTCAGAAGAAATTCAATTATTATTTAATGGAGAGATAAAACCAATTATTATAAAAAACCCAGAAATTGACGATTTTATTCAATTAATATTGCCTATAAGAACTTATTAAAAAGATGAAAAAAGTTCTTTTTTTTGCGAAATTTTCATCAAATTTAACATTTTTTTACAATTTTTGACAAAAAATTGTGTTATAAGATAGGTCAAAGAGGTTCTTTTGTCGAAGAATATCTTTAGGAGGGTGAAATATGAAAGAAAGATATGAGATAAACTCTTCCACAATTGCCATTATACCAGTTGACCAAAAAGTATCTAAAGTTATGGAACTTGATAATTCGTTTTTGGTTAATCGTTCTACAAGTGAAATTATAGACGAAAGTTGTAAATACTTTGGAAGTTCATATTTAGGACGTCATGAAGGAACGAAAAATTTAATTGGAGTTAATTACAAATCACCAATTATTATTGAAGAAACATTGGAATTAATTTTTTTTCCAACAGCTTCGCCTAGAATTGGTGCATGTATGTGGATATCTCTTAATAATATAGAAAATTATTATAGGGAAGATTTATACACATATATAAATTTTAAAAATGGCAAACAATTAGAGTTAGAAATTTCATATGGCTCTTTAGAAAATCAAATTTTAAGAGCCACACGGCTAGAATCAATGCTTAGAAAAAGAAAATTAGCCTAAAAAATGAATAAAAATAGGAATTAAGTATCCTATTTTTATTTTTTTTGCTTATTTTGTGCTATAATAGTATATGTGTATAGAGGAGTACGTGTCTTTCAAAAAAGTGAAATAAAGGGCAAAAAAAAGGGAAAGAGGATATTTCATGATTTTAAACAGCATCCAATTAAGAAATTTTCGTAATTATAAAAATTTAGAGATTCATTTTTCAAAAGGAATTAATATTCTTTATGGAAAAAATGCCCAAGGAAAAACAAACTTATTAGAAAGTATTTACGTGCTTGCCCTTACAAAATCGCATCGTTCTTTTATTGATCATAATTTAATATTGAAAGGAGAAATGAGTGCTAAAATAACAGGAAAAATAGAAAAAGATGGTATTCCGACCAATTATGAACTTTTATTAGAACAGAAAAAAAAGAAATGCTATATAGAAAAAGATGAAATAAAAAAACTATCGGATTATATTTCAAATATCAATATTATTATTTTTTATCCTGAGGATTTGGAAATTGTAAAAGGTTCTCCACAATTGAGAAGAAGATATATTAATATGGAGATTAGTCAATTGGATCGAAATTATTTTAAGATTTTAAATGATTTTACGAGATTGTTAAAAATGAGAAATGATTCTTTAAAAAAGATGACGTCATTTTCTGATCTTGAGCATCCATATTTTCAGGCTGTAACACAATATTTAATTGAAAAAGCAGCATTTCTTTATAAAATGAGAGTAAAATTTATACAAAAATTAAACAAGCAGTGTGAATCTATATTCTTTAACATTTCTGGAAAAAAAGGATTCCATATAAAATATGAGAGTAGTTTTGCAATAGAGGATTTAACAATAGAAGCAATCAAAGAAAAATTATATCAGAAATTTCAAGAAGTGAGGGGACAAGAATATCGAGTTAAGACGACAATGATAGGACCTCATAAAGATGATTTGTCATTTTGGTTAGATGAAGTCAATTTAAAGAATTTTGGCTCACAGGGACAACAGAGAATGGCAATTTTAGCACTCAAATTATCTGAAATAAATGTATTTGAACGATATTGTCAAAGTAAACCTATTTTATTATTGGATGATGTTTTTAGCGAACTAGATGATACGAAAAAGAATAATTTGCTTGCATATATAAAAGAGGATATACAAACGATCATAACGACAACAGAAATAAGCAATATAGAAAACTCTATTTTGGAAAAATCTAAATTAATAGAAATAGAAAATGGTGCGATAAAAAATATAGCAGAGGTGAAATAAAAACATGGAAGAAAATAAAATTCAACATTATGATGCCTCTGACATTCAGGTGTTAGAGGGATTAGAAGCAGTAAGAAAACGTCCAGGAATGTATATTGGTTCTACAAGTGAAAAAGGATTACATCATTTGGTTTGGGAAATAGTGGATAATGCCATTGACGAAGCTTTAGCTGGCTATTGTGATGACATCGAAATTATTATTAATGATGATAATTCTATAACGGTCAAAGATGATGGACGCGGAATTCCAACTGGTATTCATCCGAAAACTGGATTATCAACTGTGGAAACTGTATATACAGTATTGCATGCAGGTGGAAAATTTGGTGGAGGAGGATACAAAGTATCAGGAGGACTTCATGGAGTAGGGGCCAGTGTTGTAAATGCCTTGAGTTCATGGGTTAATGTTAAAGTTTATCAAAATAGTAAAATTTACGAAATAAGATTTGAAAATGGCGGACACACTGTTTCTCCTTTAACGGAAATAGGTGAATGCTCACCAGATAGAACAGGGACCACTGTAACATTTAAGGCTGACCCTGAAATATTTACAGAAACAACGATTTACAATTATGACACATTAAAGACAAGAGTTCGTGAATTAGCATTTTTAAATAGAGGACTTCGAATTATTTTATGTGATGATAGAGAAGTAGATAAAAAGAAAGAAGAATTTGTCTATGAGGGTGGAATTAGTGAATATGTTGCCTATTTAAATAAAAATAAGACTCCTATTCATGAGCAAATTATTCATTTATCTGGAGAAGAGAATGGAATTGCGTTAGAAGTTGCATTACAATATAATTCAGGATATTCTTCTAATATTTATTCCTTTACTAATAATATTAATACATATGAGGGTGGAACTCATGAAGAAGGGGTAAGACGAGCTTTGACTAGAATCATTAACAACTATGCAAGAAATCATAAGTTTTTAAAAGATAATGAAGATTCTTTAACAGGTGATGATGTTAAAGAGGGTCTTACTATGATTATATCGTGTAAACACCCAGATCCACAATTTGAGGGACAAACGAAAACCAAACTGGGAAATAGTGAAGTAAGAAAAATTGCTGATTCAGTATTTAGTGATGGGTTTGAAAGGTTTTTGTTAGAAAATCCAGAGGAAGCCAAAATCATTATTGAAAAATCAATGACTGCAGCTAGAGCTAGAGTAGCAGCTAAGAAAGCCAGAGAAATGACTAGAAGAAAAAATGTATTAGAAGTATCCAGTTTACCAGGAAAATTAGCTGACTGTTCTAGTAAAGATGCTAGTGAATGCGAAATCTATATAGTAGAGGGAGATTCTGCAGGAGGAAGTGCGAAACAAGGAAGAGATAATAGGACCCAGGCGATATTACCATTGCGTGGAAAAATATTAAATGTGGAAAAAGCTAGATTAGACAGAATATTTTCTAATAATGAAATTCGTTCGATGATTACTGCATTTGGAACGGGTATTGGTGATGAATTTGATCTTTCCAAATTGAGATACCATAAAATTGTCATTATGACAGATGCCGATGTAGATGGAGCTCATATTAGAATTTTGCTATTAACATTTTTTTATCGTTATTTTAAGCCCTTGGTAGAGGGAGGCTATATTTATGCAGCTCAACCACCACTTTATAAAATTGATTATGGAAAAACGAGAAAATATTTATATTCAGATGATGATTTATCGGATTATTTAAAAACGATACCAGAGGGAGCTAAAACCTCTTTACAGAGATATAAGGGACTTGGAGAAATGGATTATGATCAATTATGGGAAACTACAATGAATCCTGAAACAAGAATTCTTGTACAAGTT